>NZ_JAMYVM010000011.1:0-207042 GCF_040324035.1 Mesorhizobium sp. M0016
CGTTGGCCCGCCCCTGGGTGCGGCCCACCGCCCCCACCCCGCGGTGGGGGGCGGCGCCCGGGGCGGCGGGCGCGCGGGGGCCCCCCCCCGCGGCACCGACCCCCACCCGGACCTTCGGTCCGACCTCCCCACAAGGGGGAGGTAGGGGCGCGGCGCCTTTCTTCGCGTCTCTATGCAGGTAGACAGCGGCGACATCCAGGTGGCAGCGCGAATCTTTGGCGGTTTGCATGAGCATTCGAAACATGCAGACATGGCGTCCGACAAGCGCGGTGTCCGAGGGAATCATCATGGCGGCAGTAGAAACAGCGCAGCGGGCATCCGGGCGTGGCATCTGGGGGTGGATGTTCTTCGACTGGGCGGCGCAGCCGTTTTTCACCGTCGTCACCACCTTCATCTTCGGGCCTTATTTCGTCTCGCGCATGGCGAGCGATCCGGTCTCAGGCCAGGCGGCCTGGGGCTACGGCATCGCTGTTGCGGGCCTGGTCATTGCCGTGCTGTCTCCCATCCTCGGCTCGATTGCCGACCAGACCGGGCCGCGTAAGCCGTGGATTGCGTTCTTCGCCTCGATCAAGATCATCAGCCTTTGCCTGCTATGGTTCGCCGCTCCCGGCTCGAACCTTTTCCTGGTGGTGCTGTTCTTTTCTCTCGCTTCGGTCGCGGCGGAATTCTCGACCGTGTTCAACGATTCGATGATGCCGCGCCTGGTGCCGAAGAGCGAGATCGGCCACGTCTCCAACATTGCCTGGGGACTTGGTTATCTCGGCGGCATGATCGCGCTGATCTTTGTCGTCGCCTGTCTGGCGGGTTCGCCGGAGACCGGCAAGACGATCATCGGCATCGACCCGCTCTTTGGGCTCGACCCGAAACTCGGCGAGGACGCGCGCGCCACCGGGCCGCTGTCGGCCGGCTGGTATTTCCTGTTCATCCTGCCGATGTTCTTCTTCACGCCAGACGCCATCAAAGGCATTCCGATCGGGCCGGCGGTGCGCGAGGGGCTGTCGGAACTGAAGTCGACGCTGACTGAAGTGCGCCGGCGCAAAGGCATCTTCCGCTTCCTTGTCGCCCGCATGATTTATCAGGACGGCGTCAATGCGCTGCTCGCTTTGGGCGGCACATTTGCGGCAGCGATGTTCCACTGGTCGATCACCGAGATCGGCATGTTCGGCATTATCCTCAACGTCGTCGCCATCGTCGGCTGCCTGGTTGCCGCATGGCTAGACACCGCGCTTGGCTCCAAGACCATCGTGATGATTTCGCTCGTCCTGCTCAGCATCGCCACCATCGGCATCGTTTCCACCGGGCCAGGCTACACGCTGTTCGGCGCCTGGATGATGCCGGGAGCCGATAGTGGCGGCCTGTTCGGCACGGCGGCGGAAAAGGCCTACATTTTCTATGGCCTGTTGATCGGGCTGGCGTTCGGACCGGTGCAGGCGTCGTCACGCTCCTACATGGCGCGCAGCGTGACCGCGGCCGAATCCGGCCGCTATTTCGGCATCTATGCGCTGGCCGGAAGGGCGACGAGTTTCCTGGCGCCGTTCATGGTGGCGTCGATCACGCTCGCCAGCGGCTCGGCGCGGCTCGGCATGGCGGCCATCGTGCTGTTCCTGGGCGTTGGGATCGCGATATTGATCAAGACGCCGTATCCGGCGGATCAGCCGGTGGAATAGCGCCGCACTTTTCCTTCTCCCCTTGTGGGAGAAGGCAGAGGCGCTCAATGCCTGAAATGCCTCACGCCGGTAAACACCATGGCGATGCCATGCGCGTCGGCAGCGGCGATAACGTCGTCGTCGCGCATCGAGCCGCCGGGCTGGATCACCGCCGTGGCGCCGGCTTCGATGGCTGAGATCAGCCCGTCGGCGAAAGGGAAGAAAGCGTCGGAGGCGACCACCGAGCCCTTGGTCAACGGCTCCGCGAGACCAGCTGCTTCCGCCGCGTCGAGGGCCTTGCGGGCGGCGATGCGCGAGGAATCGACGCGGCTCATCTGGCCGGCGCCGATGCCGACGGTAGCGCCGTCTTTTGCATAGACGATGGCGTTCGACTTGACGTGCTTGGCGATGCGGAAAGCGAATTTGAGGTCGGCCATCTCGGCCGCCGTCGGTGCGCGCCTGGTCACCACCTTGAGCTCGAGATCGTCGACTACCGCATTGTCGCGGCCCTGGACGAGCATGCCGCCGGCGACGGATTTCACAGCGATGCCGCCGGCGTGCGGATCGGGCAGACCGCCGGTGACCAGCAGGCGCAAATTCTTTTTGGCGGCGATGATGCGGACAGCGTCCTCCGACGCGTCCGGCGCGATGATCACCTCGGTGAAGGTTTTTACGATCTCCTGCGCCGCTTCCGCATCGAGGATGCGGTTCATGGCGACGATACCGCCAAAGGCCGAAACCGGGTCGCAGGCCAGCGCTCTCGCATAGGCAGCAGCCAGCGAAGCGTCCTCGGCGACGCCGCACGGGTTGGCGTGCTTGATGATGGCAACGGCGGCGCAGCGGTTGGGGTCGAACTCGCCCACCAGCTCGAAGGCGGCATCGGTGTCGTTGATGTTGTTGTAGGACAGCTGCTTGCCCTGCAACTGGCGAGCCGTGGCGACCCCCGGCCGCTTATCGCCATTGACATAGAAGCCGGCGCTCTGATGCGGGTTCTCGCCATAGCGCATGACACTTTCCAGCCTGCCCCCGAAGGCGCGCCAGGTCGGATGCTCGATCTCCAGCGTTTCGGCGAACCAGCCGGAGATCGCCGCATCGTAGCTGGCGGTGCGGGCAAAGGCCTTTGCCGCCAGCTTCTGGCGGAAATCCAGCGACAGCGAGCCGATGTTCATCTCCAGCGCGTTCAGCACCGAGGCATAATCGCCGGGATCGGTGACGATGGCGACATAGGCATGGTTCTTGGCCGAGGCGCGGATCATCGCCGGGCCGCCAATGTCGATGTTCTCGACAACAGCGGCATAGTCGGCGCCGGAGCGGCGGACCTCCTCGAACGGGTAGAGATTGGAGACGAGCAGATCGATCGGCTCGATACCGTGATCGTGCATCGCCTTGGCGTGTTCGGGATCGTCGCGCACGCCGAGCAGCGCGCCGTGCACCGACGGGTGCAGCGTCTTGACGCGGCCGTCCATGATCTCGGGAAAGCCGGTCAGTTCCGAGACGTCACGCACCGCCAGCCCCGCCTCGGCGATCGCCTTTGCCGTGCCTCCGGTCGAGACCAGCTCGACGCCGGCCGCGACCAGCCCTTTGGCGAAGTCGATCAGGCCGGTCTTGTCGAAGACGGAAAGCAGGGCGCGGCGGACCGGAAGGAGGTCGGGTGCCGGAATGTTCTTGGCGGCGACGGCCATGGGCTGGCGGCCTTTCAGGGCTGATTGGAGAGCGTTGCCGGGCCGTAGCACATGACATCAGGAAATCAAGCCGGAAGCTCGATCAAGCCGGCGCCGGCAACGACGCTCAGCTGTGCTCGGGATAGCCGGCGATGCCGGTGCGCGTGAGCTGCCAATGCACTTCGGCGATCTCCGAGGCCTTGAAGGCGAGCACGATCTGGCGGCTGCGGCGCGGGCCGCCAAGGCCGGCGAAATAGATCGATTCCTCGACCTCCGGCACCACTTCGGTGCAGGTGAACACCCAGGTGTCGGCCTGGTCGGCGGTCAGCACCAGGCGGTCATGCTCGTCCTGCAAAAGGTTGATGTCAGGGTGGATGTGGAAGCGCACCACGACGAAGTCGCGGCCATTGTTGCGGATCGCCGCACCGCCCGGGCGGAGGAAGCGATCCCTGCCGGCGAGCACATTGCCCTCGCTCGACAGTTTCAGCTCGCGCTCATGCAGGAAGCCAAAGCGCTGCATATAGCCGTCATGGCGGGCGATGAAGCCTTGCGTGCCCTTCTGGTCGATGCGCTTACAAGGCACATGCTGCGGGCCGCCGAGCAAGGGCGAGCCGAGCAGGTCGTTGACGCGCAGCGAATGGGAAAACCGCGCCGACGAGGTGTCGTTGATGGTGGCGGTCGAATGCGCCGCGGTGGCACGGGCCAGCGGTCGGAACTCGGCGGCGCCATAGGTGTCGATGCCGGCATTGACGATATAATGCTGGCGACCGGACGAGAGTTCGAAGGCCAGGCACCCGGCATGCGCGGCGTTGGACACATCGACGGCCGGCGACGGGCCGGTATCGGCAATCACCGTCACGCCGCCCATCGACAGGCGCTCATAGCCGGAATGCGGCGCGTGCAGCAGCGGCGCGCCGGCGGTGTCGTCGTGGCGCAAGATGGTGGCTATACGGTCGTGGATGGTGGCGCCCATGCCGTTGAAGCGGGCCAGGCTGCCATCCTGATGGCGGAAGAAACGGAGCGCCGGCAGCATGCGGTCGATGGCGCCCATCAGGGCTGCCGGTGGCGTTTCGGCCTGGTTGGCATAGGTCTGGCGCAGCGGCAGGAGATCGGCGAGCAGTTCGAGAACCGCCATCGGGTTGCGCGAAATATGGCCGCCGTCGGGAAGGATCTGGCGGTCGAGTTCTTCCGCCAGGTTGCGGGTGGCGCCGCGCAGTGCCGAGGCCGGCGCCGGCAGCGACAGCGCGGCGAAGGCAAGCGCGATGCGAGCGCGCAGCCTGTCCTTGCCGTCCGGCATCTCTCGCGCCATCGAGCGGAGATAGCGGATCTGCACGGCGAGCGATTTCAGGAAGGCGCGATAGAACGGAAATTCGGCCCCTTGTAGGACAACCGAGGAGTGTTGCAACCAGGCAATGACTCGCTTGGCGGTGGTGCCGGGCTCCCAGGCTATGCCGGAAATCTGGTTGCCATGCATGGCGATCCAGTCGGAGACAAGCGCGCGTGCATTGGCGGCGGCCAGCTCGGTGCCGGCGGCGCGCATATGGCGCAGCCAGCGAAAGCCGTGCAGCGTCTTCACCCAGCCGCGATTGGCGACATCGATCTGGAATGGAGATTTGCCGCCGGTCTCGACCAGATGTCCCGACAGCGGATAGCGGCCATAATAAATCTCGAGCGCGATCTGCGGATCGGCGAGCCTGAGGTCGGGCGGTGCAATCAGGACGCGTTCGGGCGTGCGCCCGGAATAGCGCCAGCGATAGACTGGCCCTGCGCGAAGGCGCCGGCGCGTCTTGCGCCAAAACTCCTTAGCGACAAGCGTCCACAGACGTGTCGTGCTGCCGGCAGCCAGTGCCAAAACCCCTCCTCATCGCCTGGAGATAGAGCATGCTGTCGCCCGAAAACCGCGGCACACTTTTCGGCATCATGTTCCGGTACCCCAGCACAAGCTTATATGATTCAAGAACTTATGCGAAGTCGGATTCCGCCGGCGTGAAGCGCTTCACGCTGCCGGCCACCGACCCACCCCGAAAAAAGTCAAGCGCTTCGCGGGTTTAAGCCCGGCAATCCTGCACTCACTTGCGGTTGTGGCGAGACCGAAATTCGCTGGGCGAACAGTTTTCGCGGTCGCGAAACAGACGGGAGAAATAGAAGGCGTCGTGGATGCCGACGGCGGCCGCAATGGACTCGATGGGCGAATCGGAGGCGGCCAGCATCTGTTTGGCGCGGTCGAACCTCGTGCGCAGTTGGAAGGCCTTGGGCGACATGCCGGCTGCCCGCGCAAATCTGCGCCGCAAGGTTGCCGGCGACATCGAGAATTTCGCGGCGAAGGCATCGAGATCGACCGGGTCGCACGCGCAGCGGCGCAATTCGTCGACGATGGGCTGCATGTCGGCGGCATCCTGGAGGCTGGGGTTTCGTTGACGGTTGTTCCAATCCATTGCCTGGCGGGCAGCACGCACGACGATGCGATGCATCGTGGCGGCGGCTTCTGCCTGGCTCAGCATCGTATCGAGCGACAGCTCACTATGCAGCCTGTCGAACAGCCGCTGCATTTTGCCGAGGTCGCGCAAGGGGACGACAGGGGCGTCCTCGGCGATCAGCCGCAGCCGGGTGAAATCGCGTATCAAGGCCCCGTCGAAGAGCGCCCAGCGTTCGAGCCAGCCCGATGCGTCCGGCCCGTAGGAATGCATCCTCCCGGCAAGCAGCCAGAACAGGGCCGGCGCTTGGATCGTCTGCATGCCGGCAGTCCTGGTTTCAAGCCAGCCTTGACCGTTCTCAATCAGCACCACGGCGAATTCAGGCAATTTGCGCGCTTGGATCGCCTGCGTGACGCGATGCCGACCAATCCCTGTAACCGACAGGCCGCCGGCCGCGGCCGGTGCGGATCTGTAGAGTGCGTAAGGGAGATCGTTCATGAGCGAAAAGTCCATGGCTTCGTTCTGTCCATGGGCGAGTGTGCAAACAGTATGGCATTTCCAGCTAAGGATGGAAAATCGCAGGTGGCTGAAATGTCAAGCTCAACAGGTGGCATGCAACGACGGAGTCCTGTTGCGTCAATCGATCTGAACGCCAACGGCAAGACATTATCGATGGCGCCGAACCGGTTGGGTCATCTCGTGCCAACCGACGCCGGGATCGGCATCGATGCCATTCGAGGCCTCCTTGCCGAGCAAGGCTATGTCTGGCTGAAAGGTATGCTGCCGCGCCGCGACGTCATCGATTTTCGCGGCTGGGTGTTTTCGTATCTGGCCGACACCGGCTTGCTGCAGCCCGGGTCCGATCCCGCGCTTGGCCTGGCGGCGGCCGGCACGTTCGACCGTCAGTTCGCCGATCGCCGGTTGATGGCGCTGGTTCGCTCCACCGCCTATGAAGGGTTCTGCGCACAGCCCCTGATGGCCCGGCTGATGGATGCGTTCGTCGGCGGGCTGTCCTATTTGCACAAGCGCAAGATCATGCGTTTCACCCAACCGGGCACCACTGTGGCGACGCCGGCGCATTACGACCTCGTCTATCTGCGCGGCGGCACCAGCCGCATCGTCACTGCCTGGATCCCGATCGGCGACGTTCCCGTCGACATGGGCGGCCTGATCTATCTCGAGGGATCGCACGCCATCGGCCTCGACATGGAGGCCCGGTTCGCCAGGGACAATGCCGGGCTGAGCCCGCAGGAGCGCATCAGCGCCTACAACCGGAACATGAGCGAGGGCGGCTGGGTGTCGAAGGACCTGCCCGACATGGCGGAGCGGTTCGATACACGCTGGCTGATCGCGGATTTCGAGGCCGGCGATGTCGTCCTCCACTCGCCCTATATGATCCACGCCTCGACAACCAACCAGAGCGCGGAGGGGCGTATCCGGCTCTCCACCGATATCCGCTACCAGAATGTCGATGATGAGATCGATGCAAGGTGGGGGAAGCACTGGTCCTTGGACGACATGCTTTAGGCATGTCGTCGCGTCGGAGTCAGGCCAGACATCGCATGCGGGCGGCAAAGAAGCCGTCCAGGCCGGAAACCCCTGGCGAACCACGGTCAAGATCGGCGGGTGTGGTGCGCAGCGTGCCTTGCGGGGTCAGGAAGGCGTCGATGCCGGCGATTTCGCCGGGCTGCAGCGGATCGTCGGCGACGGTCTTGTTGCCGGCCAGAAAGGCGCGATACAGATCCTCGCCTTCGATCGGGTCCAGCGAACAGTTGGAAAAAACAATCCGGCCGCCCGGTTTGACCAAAGTGACGGCGCGGGCGAGCAGCTTTGCTTGCAGATCGGCTAGCTTTTCGACGTCGGCTGCCGTCTTGGTCCATGGCACGTCGGGGTGGCGCCGAACCGTGCCTGTGGAAGAGCAGGGCGCGTCGAGCAGGACGGCGTCGAAAAGCTCCGCCGGCTGGTATTTCAGCAGATCGGCCTGCACGATCTCGGCGGACAGCGCGAGCCGTTCGAGGTTCTGCGTCAGCCGCGCCAGCCGGTTCTTCGAGGTGTCCACGGCGGTGACTTTGGCGCCGGCAAGAATCAACTGGGCGGTCTTGCCGCCGGGGGCGGCGCAGAGGTCGGCGACGCGTAATCCTTTGACATCGCCGAACAGCCGCGCCGGAAAACTGGCGGCGGCGTCCTGGACCCACCATGCGCCTTCGCTGAAGCCCGGCAGTTCGGTGACGGAGGCGCTGAGCTTTTCCACTCGCACCGTGCCGGTCGGCAGCACGATGCCGCCGAGCTTTTCGGCCCACAGTTCGGGATCGGCCTTGACCGTGAAATCCACCGGCGCCTCAACGCGATGCGCCGCCAGGATCTGTCTGGTCATCTCAGGGCCATAGGCAGCTTTCAGGCGATCGGAGAACCATTTTGGCGCCTCATCGGTGGCGGCAAGAGCTGCCGGCAGTTCGGTTTCCTTGGCGCGCACCAAAGTGCGCAGCACGCCGTTGACGAGGCCGGAAAAGCGCTGCGTGCGTGGGTCCGACTTGGCGTGGGTCACAGCCAAATCGACGGCGGCGCTGTCGGGGATGTCGAGGAACAGGATCTGCGCCGCCGCAACATGCAGGATGTGCGACAGCGCTGTAGCGTTGGGCGGCAGCGGCTTTTCAAGGCGGCGGGCGAGGAGCCCGGCAATGGTCATGCGGTAGCGCAGCGCGGTCACCAGTATGGCGCGCACCAGGCCGCGGTCGCGCAGGTCCAGCACCTTGTATTGTGGGTGGCCGTTCTCGTGGTCGGTCAGCCCGTCGAGCGGCGTCTTGGCGTCGATAACGGCGGCCAGCAGCCGCGCCGCTGCCTTGCGCGCGGCGAGGCCGGCGACGAATTCGTCCGAGCTGTTTTCGCGAACGCCTGAATGTGCGGGCCGGGGTCTGGCGCCGCTCACGACCACGGACCTTTGGGTCCGGTCGGGTTGCGGCCCCACGGATTGGCTTTCGGCTTGGCCGGTTTGGTCGGCTGCGTGGGGCGTGCTGCCTTGCCCCACGGACCTTGCTCGGCATCGGCCGGCAATTCTTCGATCGGCTCTGGCGTCGGCGCCTGGCGCGGCGCCGGCTGGCGGCCTGCCATGTCGCGGGCCATCGCCTGCAGCGCGGCGATGCGGTTGTCGGTGTTCGGGTGGGTCGAAAACAGGCTGTCCATTCGCTCGCCGTGAAGGGGATTGATGATGAAGAGATGCGCGGTCGCGGGATTGCGTTCGGCATCCGGGTTGCGGATGCGTTCGGCGCCGCGGGCGATCTTGTCAAGCGCTGATGCCAGCCAAAGCGGATTTCCAACGATTTCGGCGCCGCGCCGGTCGGCTTCGTATTCGCGGGTGCGGCTGACCGCCATCTGCACGATCATGGCGGCGAAGGGCGCGACCAGCATCGCCACCAGCACGCCGACAAAGCCGAACGGGTTGTTGTTGTCGCGGCTGCCGCCGAAGAAGAAGGCGAAATTGCCGAGCATCGAGATGGCGCCGGCGAGTGTCGCGACAATGGTCATGGTCAGCGTGTCGCGATGCTGGATGTGGGCCAGCTCATGCGCCATGACTGCCGCCACCTCCTCATGCGAAAGGCGCTCCAGCAGCCCGGTCGAGGCCGCGACCGCGGCGTTCTCGGGATTGCGGCCGGTGGCGAAGGCGTTCGGCTGCGGATTGTCGATCAGATAGGTCTTGGGCATCGGCAGGCCGGCCTGCTTGGCCAGCGCCTCGACGATGGCGTGGAATTCGGGTGCGTTCCTGGCATCGACCTCGACGGCGCGGTTCATCGACAGCACCATCTTGTCGGCATTCCAGTAGCTGAACAGATTGGTGCCCGCGGCGACCAGGAAGGCGATCATCATGCCGCCGGTGCCGCCGATCAGAAAGCCGACGCCCATGAACAGCGCCGTCATCGCGGCCAGAAGCATGGTGGTGCGTAGCGTGCTCATTGTCTGCTCCCTGTGCGGCCGTGGCAAAAAAAGGTCGATCGGGGTGAACTCATGGCTATATGATGGGAAACGCCGCCCTTCGTTTCAATCCGCTCGGAATATCGCATGACCGACCAGCCCAGCAAAGTCGATGCCGACCGGGAGAAGGACCTGACGCCGGTGGCCAGCCGGGCGCTGGCTGAAGCCGAGGCGCGCCGTGAAGCGTATCGCCAGAAGGAAGCTGCGTTGCCGAAGGAAATCGGCGGCCGCGGCGGCAAGGAACCCGGCCGCTACGGCGACTGGGAAGTGAAGGGAATGGCTAGCGATTTCTAGGGGTTCAGGAACGGAAGAACTGGGGAACTGGTGAACTGAAGAGTTGAAGAAAAAGGCAGTTCTCCAGTTCTCCAGTTCCTCAGGCCGCGCTGCGCTGTGCCCCCAACGTCATCCAGCCGCTGTCATCGATGGCGATGGAGACGGTTTCGTAGCCGCTAATCGAGTTGTGCTGAGTCGTCATTGGATGCTGGTGAGTGGCGCTGATCACCATCACCGACGCGCCCGCTGCTTCCGCCGCCGCGATACCGGCCGGCGCATCCTCGAAGACCAGACAGTCGCCGATATCGACGCCGAGCCGTTTTGCCGCCAGCAGGAAACAGTCGGGCGCCGGTTTGCCGTGCGACACATCCTCGGCCGCGACCACCAAGGCGGGAACCGGGATGCCGGCGGCCCGCATGCGCAGCAGCGCCAACGGGCGCGGCGCCGAGGTGACGATCGCCCAGCGCTCTGGCGGCAAAGCGTTGAGGAACGGCACGGCGCCGGCGATCGGCAGCACGCCTTCGACATCGTCCGACTCGGCCTGCAACAGCACAAACGCCTCATGAACAGGGTCGACGCCGGGAAGCGCCAGCCTGGTGATGGTCTCGACCGCCCGCACGCCATGGATCGTCGGCAGGAAGGCTTCGACGTCGAGACCGTGCTTAAGCGCCCACGCCGCCCAGACGCGCTCGGCCGAGGCGATCGAATTGAGCACCGTGCCATCCATATCGAACAGGAACGCGGCGAATTTTCTGCCTGCAAACATCAGATTTTCCGCGGGGTTAGGGATCGTTTCGGGAGGGTCAAAACATGTCGTGCGACCGTAACGTCGCCACGCCTGCCTGGGAAGCCGCGGGAGAGCCTTTTCGATAGTTCCAGGGAACCATGGTCCCGCCTCTGGCGTTTTGAGCATACTGTTTTCCACGGGATCGAAGGGGCAATCATTGTGCTGATCCGGCTCGGCTACGAAATCGCCATTGAATGCGTCGGCGCCACGCCGGTCATCTCGCTGCTTGATATCCACAGGGATCGTCAGGCCGACATCAAACGGCAGACGCGCGTGCTGACGTCGCCTTCAGTGCCGAGCAAGGTCTATCACGATCTGTTCGGCAATACCTGCCGCCGCTTCACCGTACCCGCCGGCAGTTTCCGCATTCTCTATGACGCAGCCGTCGAGGACAGCGGCGAGCCTGACGCGGTCAACACGCTGGCCAGGGAAGTCCCGGTGGCGGAACTGCCGGACGATGTGCTCGGCTACCTCCTCGGCAGCCGCTATTGCGAGACCGATCATCTGAGCAGTCTGGCCTGGCAGCTTTTCGGCCATGTTCCCTCTGGCTGGGCGCGGGTGCAGGCGATCGTCGACTATGTCCACAACCGGCTGTCCTTCGGCTATGGCTATGCGCGGTCGACGCGCACCGCGGCCCAGGCGCATGAGGAGCAGGTTGGTGTATGCCGCGACTTCGCCCATCTGGCGATCACGCTCTGCCGCTGCATGAACATCCCGGCCCGCTATGTGAACGGTTATCTCGGCGACATCGGCGTACCGGCTGACCCGGCGCCGATGGATTTTTCGGCCTGGATGGAAGTGTTCCTCGACGGCAAGTGGTACACGTTCGACCCCCGTCATAATCGTCCGAGGATAGGCCGCGTCGTCATCGCGCGCGGTCGTGATGCCACGGACGTGCCACTGCTGCACAGCTTCGGGCCGCATCAGCTCTCGCTGTTCAAGGTCTGGACCTATGAGCAGGAAGGCAATCTGTTCAACCCGCCCTATCACGGCGTCGACAAGACCGTCAGCGCGCGGATGCTGGCGTGACCGGATTCTGATCCGCTTCGACACACAATCCGGAATGGAAAAGGCCGCCGCTTCTTGACGAAGCCGGCGGCCTTCCGTGTTTCCGTCCGTGGCGCGGCCAATGGCGGCGACCGAGGTCACCCGCCGCGCTTATCGCGCCTTAACGGGAAGACTGCTTCCCGAAAGTGCAATCCGCTGAGGCCACGTTCTGGAAAACGAAATCACTCGACATCGGATCACCTCCTTTCGATTTGTTGAACACGTACAGATGATGGGGTGCGTTGCAGCAAAAAACAAGATGCCGATTTGAAATAGCTGGCGAGCCGCCTTTTGCGCCGGGTTGCGAAGAGCCGCGAGGGCGGGCAAAATCCATGCAAGGTGGATTGTCAGGACTCGGGAGGATGGCCATGGAGGCAGCCGAGAAGGCCGCGCGCATCGTGCGAACGGTGATCGAAACGCTGAAGCCGGGTTTTGCGGTCAAGCTGTGGACCGGCGAGCGAATCGGTCCCGCCACCGGGCCCGTGCTCACCATCAACGACCAGGACATCGTCTGGCAGGTGGTGAAGCGGCCATCGTTGTCGACGCTGATCGAGATGTGGATCTCCAAGACGATAGACATCGAAAATGGGACGATTTTCGATTTCTACGCACTGCCGTCGCAAGGCAAGCTCAGGACCAAGCTCAAGTCGCTGCCGAAGCTGGCGATCCTGCGCGACCTGCCGGCGGTGCTCCTGTCACGCAAGCAGATGAGCGCACGCACCGATCTGTCGGGTCGCAACCCCTATGTCAGCGGGTCGAGCCAGGAGGCGATCCAGCATCACTACGACATTTCGAATGCCTTTTACCGGCTCTTCCTCGACGAGCGCATGGTCTACAGCTGCGGCTACTTTACGGATTTCGGCAATGGCATCGACCAGGCGCAGGCCGACAAGCTCGACCATATCTGCCGCAAGCTCAGGCTGAAATCGGGCGAAAAGCTGCTCGACATCGGCTGCGGCTGGGGCGCCATGCTGATCCATGCGGCCAAAAATTACGGCGTCGTCGGCCATGGCGTGTCGCTGTCGCAGGCGCAGACCGATCTCGCCCGCGAGCGCATCCGCGCCGAAGGGCTGCAGGACCGCATCACCATCGAGATCAAATCCTATGCGGAACTCAAAGGCTCCTTCGACAAGATATCGTCGATCGGCATGTTCGAGCATCTCGGCCTCGCCAACCACGCCAGCTATTTCAAGACCATCCATCGCTTGCTGAAGCCCGGCGGCATCTATCTGCACCACGCCATCACCAGGCGAAGCAAGGGCGACTTGAAGAAAACCTTGCGCAAGGGGCCGGAGTTCAAGGCGCTGCTCAAATACATTTTCCCCGGCGGGGAACTCGACACGATCGGCATGACGCTGGGCAATCTGGAGGCGCATGGCTTCCTGGTCTACGACGTCGAGAATCTGCGCGAGCACTATGCGCGCACCTGCCGGCTGTGGGCCCAGCGGCTACAGGCTCGCTTCGACGAGGCGGTCGCCGAAGTCGGCGAGGCCAAGGCACGGCTGTGGCTGCTTTATCTCACCGGCTGCTCGATCACCTTCGAGCGCGCCTCGGCGCAGATTTTTCAGACCGTCGTCACCAAACGCGCACGCGGCCCGAGCGGGCTGCCGCCGACACGGGCGGATCTGTATCGGTAGGGATAGGATTCGGGGCCGAACCCCACGCTTTCCAAGGTCTGCGATTCGCTGCCTCGCGGTAGAGGCCTACACGAACCGCATCGGCGCGCCGATCTCGACACGGGCAGGCCTGTCCACAGTGCAATAGACGCCGAGATTATGGGCGTTGTGGCGGACCAGATTGCGCAGGATGCCGGGATCGTGGTCGAAGCCGTCCTGGCTGATGATGGTGAAGCCGCAGCGGCGGCACGGCTCCGAGACGGTCACCAGCAGGTCGCCGATGGCAAGCTTGCGGCCAATCCATTCGGTCTCGGGAAACGAGCCTTCGACCGCCGCCATGTCGACGACGATGGTGGGGCGGAAGCGGCGCGGATCGGGAATGCCTTCGGGGTGCAGCGCCTTGAGCCGGGCCAGCGATGCGGTGGTCAAGAGATGGATCGGCGCTTTGCGGTAGCGCGCCGCGGTCAGCGGGCCGGTGTAGCCGGGAGCGTTGTCCTGGCTGAACGGCCGGATCGAGGCGGCGAAGCCGAGATAGGTCGAGACGGCGCTGTCGCATTCAGCGCCCGGCGCTACCAGCCAGTCGCCGTCGGGAACGGCGATCTCCAGCTTGCGGTCCTTGCTCAGCCGGGTGCGGATGCGCGGCACCTTGTGCCACTTGGCGTCGCGGTCGGGCCGCGCGATCTCATTGTCCGAGACATCGACAAGGCCGAACAGCCGGTCGCCGTCGATGGTTTCAAGGCCGACCGAAATGGCGTCCTGGCGTTCGCCGGCAAGCGAACTTGCAGGGTAACGCCAGAGCTCCGTGACTGCGCCCAGTGCAGCCATCAAATCCCCTCAGCCCTTCTTGTTCTGGCGGTTGGCGATCAGATCATCGACCACGGCCGGATCGGCCAGTGTCGAGGTATCGCCGAGTGCGGAAAAATCGTCCTCGGCGATCTTGCGCAGGATACGGCGCATGATCTTGCCGGAGCGGGTTTTCGGCAGTCCGGGCGCGAACTGCAGCTTGTCGGGCGAGGCGATGGCGCCGATCTCCTTGCGGACATGGGCCACGAGCTCCTTGCGCAGTTCCTCGCTCGGCTCCACGCCTTTCATCAAGGTAACGTAGCTGTAGATGCCCTGGCCCTTGATGTCGTGGGGATAGCCGACGACAGCTGCTTCCGACACCTTCTCATGGCTGACGAGCGCCGATTCGACCTCGGCCGTTCCCATGCGGTGGCCGGAAACGTTGATGACGTCGTCAACGCGGCCAGTGATCCAGTAATAGCCATCGGCGTCGCGGCGACAGCCGTCTCCGGTGAAGTATTTGCCCTTGTAGGTGGAGAAATAGGTCTGCACGAAGCGGTCGTGATCGCCATAGACGGTGCGCATCTGGCCGGGCCAGGAATCGGCAATGCAGAGATTGCCGTCGGCCGCCCCTTCCAGCACCTTGCCTTCGCCGTCGACCAGCTGCGGTTTGATGCCGAAGAAGGGCCGCGTCGCCGAGCCGGCCTTGAGGTCGGTGGCGCCGGGCAGCGGCGTGATCAGGATGCCGCCGGTCTCGGTCTGCCACCAGGTGTCGACGATCGGCACCTTGCCGTTGCCGACGATGTTGAAATACCACTCCCAGGCTTCCGGATTGATCGGTTCGCCGACCGAGCCCAGCACGCGCAGCGACTTGCGCGAGGTCTTCTTCACCGGTTCGTCGCCGGCGCCCATCAGCGCGCGCAGTGCCGTCGGCGCGGTGTAGAAGATGTTGACCTTGTGCTTGTCGATGACTTCCCAGAAGCGCGACTGCGAGGGGTAGTTCGGCACGCCCTCGAACATCAGCGTGGTGGCGCCGTTGGCGAGCGGGCCATAGACGATGTAGCTGTGGCCGGTGACCCAACCGACATCGGCGGTGCACCAGTAGATATCGCCATCATGGTAGTCGAAGACATATTGGTGGGTCATCGAGACATAGACGAGATAGCCGGCGGTGGTGTGCAGCACGCCCTTCGGCTTGCCGGTCGAGCCTGAGGTATAGAGGATGAACAGCGGATCCTCGGCCTTCATCTTCTCCGGCTTGCAGTCGCCTTTCACCGTGGCGATCTCGTCATGGTACCAGATGTCGCGTCCCTGGACCCAGCCGGTCTTGCCGCCGGTGCGGCGAACGACGACCACCTTATCGACCTTGGTGCCGGCCTTGGCGGCGATTTCGATCGCTCTGTCGGTGTTTTCCTTCAGCGGGATCGGCTTGCCGCCGCGCAGGCCTTCGTCGGCGGTGATGACGAAGGTCGACTTGCAGTCATCGATGCGGCCGGCCAGCGCGTCCGGTGAAAAGCCGCCGAAGACGATCGAGTGGATGGCGCCGATGCGGGTGCAAGCCAGCATCGCGTAGGCGGCTTCCGGGATCATCGGCATGTAGATGGTGACGCGGTCGCCCTTCCTGACGCCGTGCTTCTTCATCACATTGGCGAGCCGGCAGACATGCTCGTAAAGTTCGTTGTAGGTGACCTTCTTGTCGTCGTAGGGATTGTCGCCTTCCCAGATGATGGCGGTCTGGTTGCCGCGCTTCTTCAAATGGCGGTCGATGCAGTTATAGGAGACGTTGGTTTCGCCATCCTCGAACCATTTGATCGAGACCTTGCCCTCGAAGGAGGTGTTCTTGACCTTGCTGAACGGCTTGAACCAGTCGATGCGCTTGCCGTGCTTGCCCCAGAACTTGTCCGGATTCTTCACGCTGTCGGCATACCATTTGAGGTAGGTGTCGTTGTCCATCAGCGCGTTCTTCTTCCACGCCGGCTGGACGCGGTGGATCTTCACCTCGGACATGTCTTCACTTTCCTCCCAAACCACCCCGCCGGCTTGACCACAGCCAGGATCACGGCGACGCAGCCGCGAATTCGGCGGCATTATTAACAGTTCCGCGCTGACGGCAACATTAGACGTTGGATTCGCGTGGCGGGATGCCGCAGCTCCCGTTTCGGTTGTATCAGCACTCGGCAGCGGTCGCTGCTAACTGCATGTTTTCGTGCATAAAACCCGACTGGGATCAGGAAAATCATAGACAGTTAAGGAACGGCGCGCACAATTCGGTGTTGGGAGGAATGGAGAATCAACTAGGCCAAGGGGCTGTCATGCGCGATCATTCCGAAATGGACCTGATGCTCAAGGGGTATGGCCTGACCACGGCCAAGATTCTGTACCATTTTCCCGACCACCCGCATCTGCTGCAGAGCTTCATCTGGCAGGATTACGATCTGGCGCCGAAGTTTCCGGTGCTGATCAAGTTCATCGAGTTCTGGAAGGCCAGGCTCGACGGGCCGCTGCATTCGATCAGCTACACGCACCAGAAGCTGATCGCGCCGAACGAATGGCGGAAGGTGGATGGGGAGTTCGTGCTGCACTGAGCGGCAGTATAGCTGATCTCCCCCGCGAGGGGGGAGATTGGCAGCTTCAACGTCGGCGATCACACCGCAGGCGGGTTCAGCCGGGCGAAACCTTCCTGGCGGTGATAGGGGAAGTACGGGTAGGGCGCGGTCACTTCGCTTGCCTTGTCGAGCTTTTTGACCTGCTCCGGCGTCAACGCCCAGCCGACGGCGCCGAGGTTCTGGCGCAGCTGTTCCTCGTTGCGGGCGCCGATGATGACCGAGGACACGGTCGGGCGCTGCAAGAGCCAGTTGATGGCGATCTGCGGCACGGTCTTGCCGGTCTCTTCAGCCATTGCATCAAGCGCATCCATGACCCGGTAGAGATGTTCGTCCGCGACCGGCGGGCCGAAATCGGCGGTGTCGTGCAGCCGGCTCTTTTCCGGCAGGGGCTGGCCGCGGCGGATCTTGCCGGTCAGGCGGCCCCAGCCGAGCGGGCTCCACACCAGCGCGCCGATGCCCTGGTCGATACCGAGCGGCATCAGCTCCCATTCATAGTCGCGACCGACCAGCGAGTAGTAGACCTGATGCGCGGCGTAGCGCGGATAAGCATGCTTGTCAGCTTCCGCCAGCGATTTCATCACCTGCCAGCCGGAGAAGTTGGAGACGCCGACATAGCGCAGCTTGCCGGCGCGCACGAGGTCGTCCAGCGTCGACAACACCTCCTCGATCGGCGTGCCGGCATCGAAGGCGTGCAGCTGCAACAGGTCGATGTAATCGGTGCCCATGCGCTTCAGGGCGGCGTCGACGGCTTTGATCAGCCGCGAGCGCGACGAGCCGTAGTCGGCCGGTCTGTCGCCCATCGGCAGCGAAGTCTTGGTCGAGATCAGCACCGCGTCGCGGCGGCCTTTGATGGCTTCGCCAAGCACTTCCTCGGAGGCGCCGTTCGAATAGACATCGGCGGTGTCGAACAGATTGACGCCGGCCTCGAGGCAGATGTCGATCAGCCGCCGCGCTTCCTTGGCATCGCTGTTGCCCCAGGCCCCGAACAGCGGCCCGGAGCCGCCGAAAGTGCCGGCGCCGAAAGAGAGTGCGGGCACTTTCAGGCCCGATGCGCCGAGACGTCGATAATCCATTTTATGCTCCTTGATGATGTCGAAGAAGGATTGCGCGTGATGCTCATGACTGGGCGCAGACCGGCACCCCGATTGTGGGGGCGCGATCGAGGCGCAGCGCCAGGGCAGCGACGCCAAGAGCCGCGACCGGCAGCAAAGCGGCGATCCAGGTTAGTGAGCCGAGGCCGAGGTCATGGGCAATCACCGCGCCGCCAAGCCAAGCGCCGGCGGCATTGCCGAGGTTGAAGGCGGCGATGTTGAAGGACGAGGCGAGGCTCTGGCCCGCGCCTTGCGCCTTTTCCAGCACCCACATCTGCAGCGGCGCCACGGTGGCGAAGGCGGCGGCACCAAGCAGGCCGACATAGGTGACGGCCAGGATTTGGCTGTGGACGGCGAAGGTCATTGTGGCCAGCACCAACGCCAGCACCACGAGGCTGCCGAGCACCGCCGGCACCAACCAGCGGTCGGCGACCTTGCCGCCAAGCAGATTGCCGGCGATAAGACCGCCGCCGAAGACGAGCAGGATCGGCGACACGGCGGCTTCCCCAAAACCGGTGATCTCGGTGAGCAGCGGGGCGATGTAGGTGAAGACGACGAAGACGCCGGCATAGCCGAGCACGGTGGTGGCGAGGCCGAGCAGCACCGGCGTGCGGCGCAGCACGGCGAGGTCGGCGCGCAGATTGGTCTTCTCGGGCGCTTCCTTGCTACGCGGCACCAGAAGCAGGATGACGGCAAAGGCTGCCAAGCCGACCAGGGTTACGGCCCAGAAGGTGGCGCGCCAGCCGAAGGTCTGGCCGAGCCAAGTGCCGAAGGGCACGCCGAGGATGTTGGCGATAGTCAGGCCGGTGAACATCAGCGCGATCGCCGAGGCCTTCTTGTTGGGCGCGACCAGGCCGGTGGCGACCACCGAGCCGACGCCAAAGAAAGTGCCATGGGCAAAGGCGGTGATGATGCGGGCGCCCATCAGCGTCCAGTAGTCGGGGGCGATCGCACAGGCGAGGTTGCCGAGCGTGAAGATCGCCATAAGGGCCAGAAGGACGGTCTTGCGGGGCCAGTTGCCGGTAGCGATGGTCAAAAGCGGCGCGCCGATGACGACGCCCAACGCGTAGCCCGAAATCAACTGGCCGGCGGCCGAGATCGAGACTCCGAGATCTTTGCTGACATCGATCAGCAGCCCCATGATGACGAATTCGGTGACACCGATGCCGAAGGCGCCGGCAGCGAGGGCGTAGAGAGCAAGAGGCATGGCGGTTTCCAGTTCGAACTCGAACGAGCGCGCTGTCCAGACCCGCGCCCCGACCGCAGAGATCGTGTTGCCATGCCTTGTGAACCAGACTTGCCTTGGGCATATTTCCTGTGAAATAGATTCACAAATGGCCAGACCCGATATCAACCGTTCCGGCGAGATCGAAGTGTTCGTCCGCGTCGTCGAGGCGAGCAGCTTCTCGGCTGCGGCTCGTTCGCTGCGTATGACACCGTCGGCGGTGAGCAAGCTGATCGCGCGACTGGAGGCAAGGCTCGGCGCGCGGCTGGTCACCCGCTCGACGCGCAAGCTGCAGCTGACGCCGGAAGGGACGGCGTTCTATGACAGCGGGGTGCGCATCCTGGCCGATATGGCAGCGGCCGAGCGCGAGGCGGCCGTGGGTGCCGCGCCGCGCGGACGGCTGCGCGTCAACTCCTATGTGCCCTTCGGGGTGCATCGGCTGATCCCGCTGCTGCCTGATTTGCTCGAACGCTATCCCGAGATTTCGGTCGATCTGGTGCTGACCGACAGCGTCATCGATTTGATGGCTGAGCGTGCCGACGTCGCCATCCGCGCCGGGCCGCTCGGCGAATCGCGGCTGGTGGCGCGCAAGCTCGGGCAAAGCCGGATGACGGTCGTTGCCGCACCGTCCTATCTCAAGACACATGGCACGCCGATGATGCCGGCCGATCTCGACCGGCATAATCGCATGGCTTTCGGCTTTGTCCGGCATGTCGATGGCTGGTCGTTTGTCGATGCAACCGGGAACGCCCTCATGGTGCCGATCACCGGAAACACGCTGGTCGGCGATGGCGAGTCGATGCGGTTGATGGCGGTCGGCGGCGCCGGCATCGCCCGGCTGGCACACTGGCATGTGGCCGATGACATCGCGGCGGGGCGGCTGACGGCGCTGCTGGAGGATTTCAATTCGGGCGACGAGGAGCCTACCCACGCCGTCTATGTCGGCCAGGGCCGGCATTTGCCCGCACGGGTGCGGGCGTTTCTCGACTTTCTGGTCGAGAGCGTGCGGATGAGCTGAAAAGACGTTGGGGAGCCAGATGACCCCCCAAGCATCAGGCGACAGCGATGACTATTTCTTCGGGGTGAACGGCGCCGGGCGGCGACCGGCGCCCTGACGCTCCAGCATCCAGCCGGGATATTCGGCCGGCAGCGCACTGACCTCATCCAGTCTGGCGAGATCGTCGGCGTCGAGCTTCAGCTCAGTGGCGGCAAGGTTCTGCTCGAGCTGCTCCATGCGGCTGGCGCCGATGATGACGCTCATGACGAAAGGTTTGGCCAGGACATAACCGAGCGCGACCGTAGCGACGCTGACATCGTGCTTTTTGGCGATGTCGCGCATGACGGCGACGGCTGCCCAGGCGCGGTCCTCATTGACCGGCGGGAAGTTGAAGGCGGCGCGGCGGCCCTCGCCATTGCCGGGCGCGCCGGGACCGTATTTGCCCGACAGCAGGCCGCCGGCCATCGGCGACCACACCATCAAGCCGAGCTTCTCCTCGTTGATGAGCGGCACGATCTCACGCTCGAGGTCGCGGCCGGCGATCGAGTAATAGGACTGGATGGTCTCGAAGCGGGAAAATCCCTTGCGCTCGGCAACGCCCAGCGCCTTGGCGATGCGCCAGGCCGCCCAGTTGGAGACGCCGACATAGCGGACCTTACCGCTGGCAACGAGATCGTCGAGCGCCCGCAGCGTCTCGTCGACTGGCGTCACGGTGTCGGTGCCGTGCAGCTGGTAGAGATCGATATGGTCTAGCTGCAGCCGCTCCAGGCTGCCCTCGACCGAATCCATGATGTGGCCGCGCGAAGAGCCGCGCTCGTTCGGGCCCTGGCCCATGGCGCCATGCACCTTGGTGGCGATGATGACGTCCGAGCGCTTGACGCCGAGATCCCTGAGCGACTGGCCGAGCAGGCGCTCGGACTGGCCGAAGGAGTAGACGTCGGCGGTGTCGAAGAAATTGACGCCGGCGGCGATCGAACGGCCAACGATGTCGTTGACGCCCTTCTGGTCGAGGCTGGCGATCAGACCCCATTGGGCATTCTCGCCGGCGGCGCCGAAGGTCATTGTGCCGAGGCAGAGTTCGGAGACGAACATCCCCGTATTTCCGAGTTGATTGTAGCGCATGGTGGCAGCTCCAGAAGATTTGGTGATTACGCAAAGCAAATAGGAACGGTACGTTTCGTTTCCAGTGGTGGCGTAATCGACCGGATGCATCTGGCCCCATAGAACTCGTCAACCGTGGCGAGATGCGCGAGGCGATGTTTGTGTCGAAAATCTATCAGAATTCCACGGGTCGGATCATCGTCTCTGAGCGGCGGTTGACCTCCTCGACGAAATCGTCGTCCCATGCGGGACCGGAGAGGAGATATTCCGCAAGCGAAGGCTTTGCGCCGATCAGTTGGTCATAGTCATCAGGAGACAACACGACGGCAGCTGGCTTTCCGCGCAAGGTGATGGTTTGCGGCCCTTCTTCGCGCGCCTGTCGCACAAGCTTCGAAAGATTGTTTCGTGCGTCCCTGAGGTGCCAGTCCAAGAAGAATAGTCCTCGCTAACTCGGCCGGATGTGCTCGATACATTAGCTCGAAAAATCGGGGATCGACAGGTGTCTCGCGAAGCCGACGACTACCGGCTCCCAAAAATCGCCGAGCCGACCCGGACGCTGGTGGCGCCGAAGGCGATCGCGGTCTCGTAGTCGCCGGACATGCCCATCGACAGTTTGGCGACGCCGGCCTCCTTGCCGAGCTTTTCCAGCAGGGCGAAATGCGGGCCGGGATTCTCGTCCGCCGGCGGGATGCACATCAGGCCTTCGATGGCGAGGCCGTGGACATCGCGGCAGCGGGCAACGAAGGCAACGGCGTCGCGCGGCTCGATGCCGGCCTTTTGCGGCTCCGAGCCGGTATTGACCTGGACATAGAGTTTTGGTGCACGGCCTTGCCTAGCGATCTCCTTGGCGAGTTCGGCGGCGATCTTCTCGCGGTCGACGGTCTCGATGACGTCGGCGAGCGCGACGGCTTCCTTCGCCTTGTTCGACTGCAGCGGGCCGATCAGATGCAGCTCGATGTCGGGGAATTCAGTTTTCAGCGCCGGCCATTTGCCTTGCGCCTCCTGCACCCGGTTTTCGCCAAAGGCGCGCTGGCCGGCCTCGATGACCGGGCGGATGGCGTCGGCCTCAAAAGTCTTCGACACAGCAACCAGCGTCACGGAGCCGGCGTCGCGGCCGGCCTCGCGCTCGGCGGCAGCGATCCTCGTCCTGACGGCGAAAAACTGTTCGACGGCGCTCGCCATGCCTATATCCTGCCTGTCTTTCTAGCCCTCGCCGGCTCACCGCAGTTGACGGGTCCGGCAATCCATGGTGAACACCGCCACGACATTTACCTTGGCCACCGGGCCTTGTCCGGCGGTCTGCGCCTGCTTTTAAGTGAAAATCATCCGATGGCAACCGAACGATACAATCCGCGCGCGTCAGAGCCCAAATGGCAGAAGGCCTGGGCCGAAAAGAAGCTGTTCGAAGCGCATAACGACGATCCGAAGCCGAAATACTACGTGCTGGAGATGTTCCCCTATCCCTCCGGGAAGATCCATATCGGCCACACCCGCAACTACACGATGGGCGACGTGGTGGCGCGCTACAAGCGGGCCAAGGGTTTTAACGTGCTGCACCCTATGGGCTGGGACGCTTTCGGCATGCCGGCCGAAAATGCGGCGATGCAGAACAAGGTCCATCCCAAGGAATGGACCTACGCCAACATCGCCGCCATGCGCGAGCAGCTCAAGATGATGGGCCTGTCGCTGGACTGGTCGCGCGAGTTCGCCACCTGCGACGTCGACTATTACCACCGCCAGCAGATGCTGTTCCTCGATTTCGTCGAGAAGGGGCTGGTGACGCGCAAATCCTCCAAGGTCAACTGGGACCCGGAGGACATGACGGTGCTCGCCAACGAGCAGGTCATCGACGGGCGCGGCTGGCGCTCGGGCGCGCTGGTCGAACAGCGCGAGCTGACGCAGTGGTTCTTCAAGATCACCGACTACGCGCAGGACCTGCTGGACTCGCTGGACGGGCTTGGCGAATGGCCGGAAAAGGTCAAGCTGATGCAGCAGAACTGGATCGGCCGCTCGGAAGGGCTGCTGATCCGTTGGCCGCTGGCCGCTCCGATCGGCGATGCGAACGAACTGGAAGTCTACACGACCAGGCCCGACACCATTTTCGGCGCCTCTTTCATGGCGGTCGCCGCCGACCATCCGCTGGCCAGGAAGGCCGCCGAGACCAATGTCGAGCTGGCCAAGTTCATCGACGAAATCAGGCATATGGGCACGTCGGTGGCCGCACTGGAGACTGCCGAGAAGAAAGGCTTCGACACCGGCATCCGCGTCGTCCATCCGTTCGACGACTCATGGAAACTGCCGGTTTATGTCGCCAATTTCGTTTTGATGGAATACGGCACCGGCGCCATTTTCGGCTGCCCGTCGGGCGACCAGCGCGACCTCGACTTCGCCAACAAATACGGCCTGCCGGTCATTCCGGTTGTGATGCCGGAAGATGGTGACGCAAAGACCTTCCAGGTCACGGAAGAGGCCTATGTCGACGATGGCGTGATGATCAATTCGCGCTTTCTCGACGGCATGAAGCCGGAGCAGGCGTTCGACGAGGTCGCGAAACTGCTGGAGCAGAAGACCATCGGCGGCCGGCCGATGGCGGAGCGCAAGGTGAACTTCCGCCTGCGCGACTGGGGTATTTCGCGGCAACGTTATTGGGGTTGTCCGATCCCGATGATCCATTGCGAGGATTGCGGTGTGGTGCCGGTGCCGAAGGCCGACCTGCCGGTCAAGCTGCCCGACGACATCGAGTTCGACCGTCCCGGCAATCCGCTCGACCGTCATCCGACTTGGCGGCATGTCACATGCCCGCAATGCGGCAAGGATGCGCGGCGCGAGACCGACACGATGGACACGTTCGTCGATTCGTCCTGGTATTTCGCCCGCTTCACCGCGCCCTGGGCCAATGAGCCGACCGAGCCGAAGGCTGCCGATGACTGGCTGGCCGTCGACCAGTATATTGGCGGCATCGAGCACGCGATCCTGCATCTGCTCTATTCGCGCTTCTTCACCCGCGCCATGCGCGCGACCGGTCATCTCGACCTCGCCGAGCCGTTCAAGGGCCTGTTTACGCAAGGCATGGTGGTGCATGAGACCTACCGCGTCGGCGGTGCGTCGAACAATGGCCGCTGGCTGTCGCCGGCTGAGGTCAGGATCGAGGATGCCGGCGGCACGCGCCGCGCCATCGAGATCGCCACCGGCGAAGAGGCAGCGATCGGCTCGCTCGAAAAGATGTCGAAGTCGAAGAAGAACACGGTGAGCCCGGAAGACATCACCGATGGCTACGGCGCCGACACTGCGCGCTGGTTCATGCTGTCGGATTCGCCGCCCGAGCGCGACGTCGAATGGACCGACGACGGCGCGGCCGGCGCGCACCGCTTCATCCAGCGCATCTGGCGCCTGGTGTCGATCGCCGCCGAGACGCTCGACGGCGTCAAGCCGCAGGCGGCGAAGGAGGGCGAGGCGGGCGCCGTTTCCAAGGCCGCGAACAAGATCCTGAAGGCCATCGGCGAGGATATCGAGAAGCTCGGCTTCAACCGCGCCATCGCCCGCATCTACGAACTGGCCAATGCCTTGACCACGCCGCTCAACGACATCGCCGAGGGCAAGGCCGATGCGGCGCTCAAAGGCGCCTGCCGCGAGGCGGTGGAGATCCTGGTGCATGTGGTCGCGCCGGTCATGCCGCATCTGGCCGAAGAGTGCTGGCACACGCTGGGCGGCACTGATCTGGTCGCCGAACGGCCTTGGCCGGTCTACGATCCGGCGCTGGTCGTCGACAACGAGGTTGTGCTGCCGGTCCAGGTCAACGGCAAGATGCGCGGCTATTTGACAATTGCCCGCGACGCGGACCAAGGTGCGATCGAAAAAGCGGTTCTGGCTCTCGACTTCGTGCAGAAAGCGCTGGAAGGTAAGGCGCCCCGCAAGGTGATCATCGTGCCGCAGAGGATCGTCAATGTCGTTGCCTGATTTCAAAAAGACGGGGCTTGACTTCGGAAAGACGACGCTATTGCTGCGCCGCGCAGCGCTGTACGGCATGGTCGCCTCGGTGGCGCTGGTTTCGGCCTGCACGGTGAGGCCGCTCTATTCCAGCGCGCCGCTGAGCGCCGGTTCCACGGTCAGCGCTTCGGCGGAACTGGCGTCGATCGCGGTCAAGCCGGTCAAGACACGCTACGCCCAGCAGGTCCGCAACAATCTGATCTTTGCCTTTGGCCAAGGCGCCGGCGAGCCGCCGGCGCCAGTCTACATGCTCGATCTCGGCGTCACCGAACTGGTCGAATCGGCCGCGGTGGTGCAGATCCAGACCGACGAAGACGAGCCGACGGCAGGCACGGTGACGCTGACCGCAAACTATGTGCTGACCGATGCCAGGACCGGCGTGGTGATCGCAACCGGCAAACGGTCGATCCCATCATCCTTCGACAAGCCGACGCAGGAGTTCGCCTCCTACCGGGCACAGCTCGACGCCGAGAACCGCGCCGCGCGTGAACTGGCTGAAATGGTGAGCCTGTCGGTCGCCCAGGACTTGGTCAGGCACGGCAAGAAGGCCTGAGCATTCCCTGGCGCTGCCAACTAGACTTTTAGCAGTCCGCAACAAAAAGGCCGGTTTCCCGGCCTTTTTTCGTTTGTATCGAACCGATCTCAGCCGATCTTCTGGCCGGTCTTGGCCCAGTCGGCAGCGAACTGATCCAGGCCCTTGTCGGTCAACGGGTGCTTGACCAGCGCCTTCAGCGTCGCGGCCGGCGCGGTAACGACATCGGCGCCGATCAGGGCTGCCTGCTTGACGTGGTTCACGGTGCGAACCGAAGCGACGAGGATCTCGGTGTCGAAATCGTAATTGTCGTAGATCTGCCGGATCTCCTGGATCAGTTCCATGCCGTCCGCGCCGGTATCGTCGACGCGGCCGACGAAGGGCGAGATGAACGAGGCGCCGGCCTTGGCCGCCAGCAGCGCCTGGTTGGCCGAGAAGCACAGCGTTACATTGACCATGCGGTTCATCTCGGTGCGGATCGTCTTGCAGGCGCGCAGGCCGTCGAGCGTCAGCGGCACCTTGATGCAGACATTGTCGGCGATCTTGGCCAGGATGTTGGCCTCGGCCATCATGTCCTTGTATTCGACCGCAACGACCTCGGCCGAAACCGGGCCCTTGACGATGTCGCAGATCTGCTTGGTGACCTCGGCGATCTTGCCGCCGGATTTCAGGATCAGCGAGGGATTGGTGGTCACGCCGTCGAGCAGCCCCAGGTCGTTCAGTTCCTTGATGTCCTTGATGTCAGCGGTGTCGACAAAAAATTTCATGGGGGTCTCCTGAAAGATTTCCATGTGCATGCCATGCACATTCGGGGTTGCCCTTTGATCTAGACCAAAGTCGGGGCAAGGTCACGCCCGATGATCGAAGATTCGCCCTTTGTCGCAGCCGCGCCGGTGCTGGTGCCGATGCCCGCCGAACGGCCCTACACCTACGCTGTGCCCGCCGGCATGCGCGTGGTGCCGGGCTCGATCGTGCGCGTGCCGCTCGGTCCGCGCCAGGTTGCCGGCATCGTCTGGGATGGTGCGGTCGAGAATATCGACGCCAAAAAGCTGCGCCCGATCGAACAGGTCTTCGACTGCCCGCCGATCGACCGCGGCATGCGCCGCTTTGTCGACTGGCTGGCGCAGTACACGCTGTCGCCGCCCGGCGTGGTGGCGCGCATGCTGTTGCGCGCACCGGAGGCGTTCGATCCCGAACCATGGATAGAGGGCCTGCAGCGGACCCTCGTCATGCCCGACCGGATGACGGATGCCAGGACGCGCGTGCTGGAGACGGCGGAAGGGGGGCTTGCCTGGACGCGATCCGGCCTGGCGCACGCGGCGGGCGTGTCGTCGACGGTGGTCGAGGGGCTCAAGGCGCAAGGCGTGTTCGAGACGGTGATGATCCCGCCTCGACCGGTGGTCGCCGCGCCCGATCCTTCCTACGCCATGCCGGAGCTGATGCCGGACCAGGCAGACGCGGCCGCCATGCTGCGCGCCAATGTCACGGCCGCTGCTTTCAACGTCACGCTGCTCGACGGCGTCACCGGTTCAGGCAAGACGGAAGTTTATTTCGAGGCGGTGGCGGCAGCCCTCGACCAGGGCAAGCAGGTGTTGATCCTTTTGCCGGAGATCGCGCTGACGCATGCCTTCCTCGAACGCTTTCAGCAGCGCTTCGGCGCCAAGCCGGCGGAATGGCATTCCGACCTGCCGCCCCGAATGCGCGAAAAGGTCTGGCGACAGGTGGCGGAAGGCGGCGTGCGCGTCGTCGCCGGCGCACGCTCGGCGCTGTTCCTGCCGTTCCGCGAGCTCGGGCTGATCGTCGTCGACGAGGAGCACGACCCTGCCTACAAGCAGGAGGACCGTGTCTTCTACAATGCCCGCGACATGGCGGTGGTGCGCGGCCATATCAGCGGCTTCCCGGTGGTGCTGGCGTCGGCGACGCCATCGGTCGAAAGCCGGGTCAATGCGCAGCAGGGCCGCTACAGCAGGGCGGTGCTGTCGGCGCGCTTTGCCGAAGCCGCGCTTCCCGATCTCAAGACGATCGACATGCGGCGCGCGCCGCCGGCCCGCGGCGGCTTTCTGTCGCCGCTGCTGATCGACCAGATGCAACGTACGCTGGAGAAGAAGGAGCAGTCGCTGCTGTTCCTCAACCGGCGCGGCTATGCGCCGCTGACGCTGTGCCGTGTCTGCGGCCACCGCTTCGGCTGCCCGGTCTGTTCGGCCTGGCTGGTTGAGCACCGCTTTCGCGGCCAACTCGTCTGCCATCATTGCGGGCACAATGAGAAGCGGCCGGAGGCTTGTCCGGAATGCGGCACGCTCGACCATCTGGTCGCCTGCGGGCCTGGCGTCGAGCGGATAGCTGAAGAAGTCGTGGCGCATTTCCCCGACGCGCGCACGATCGTCCTGTCGTCCGATTTGATGGGTGGAGTGCGACGGCTGCGTCTGGAGCTTGAGGCCATTGCCAATGGCGAGGCCGACATCGTCATAGGCACGCAGCTGGTCGCCAAGGGCCATAACTTTCCCAGCATGACGCTGGTCGGTGTCGTCGATGCCGATCTCGGCCTCGCCAATGGCGATCCGCGCGCCGCCGAACGGACCTTCCAATTGCTCAGCCAGGTGACTGGACGCGCCGGCCGCACCGGCAAGAAGAGCCTCGGCCTGCTGCAGACTTTCCAGCCGGACCATCCGGTGATGCGGGCGATCGTCTCGGGCGATGCCGAGGCCTTTTACGAACGCGAGATCACTGAGCGCGAACGGGCAGCCCTGCCGCCCTTCGGCAGGCTTGCCGGCGTCATCGTCAGTGCGGTGACGCGGGCCGAGGCCGAAGGCCACGCGCGCGGCCTGCGCCGTGCAGCACCCCAGGCCAGCGACCTGTTCGTGCTCGGCCCGGCCGAGGCGCCGCTGTCGCTGCTTGGTGGGCGCCATCGTTTCCGCTTGCTGATCCAGGGTGAAAAGCGCGCCGACATCCAAGGCTTCATCCGCACCATGCTGGCCGAAGGGCCGAAGCAGCGCGGCTCGGTTCGCGTGCAGGTCGACATCGATCCGCAGAGCTTCTTGTAAGCACAAAGGCTGACGACGCCGCCGGCTGCCCTATGCCGTTTTGTCAAGAAAGCTCAACATCTTAGCGCTCGCTAAAATACGTTCTGCTCATATGCACAGCCCCGTCCGTTGCGGAACAATCCTGATCAAAGAACTCATAAAATAAATGTTGACTCCTTTTGTCATGAATTATAACTGGGCACCTTTCCGCTCTGGCACTGGGGACCAGGGCATGGATGGGGGCAGCATGCGCAGATTTTACAGTTCACTTCTTTGGTCATCGGCTTTGGGTTGGTCGATCCTGGCAGGCGCGGCATTTGCCCAGGAAGCCGCCCCGACAGGCAAGCAGGAAGCCACGGTGCTCGACCAGATCCTGGTCACCGGCCGCAATGAAAGGTCCATTTCCAGCGTTGCCCAGTCTGTCCAGGTCGTGGAACGGCAACAGGTCGAGGAAGCCGCGCAGGAAAATATCGACGCCGCGACCCTGATCAGCCGCATCGTCCCCGGCTACGCGCCACGCAACCAGACCGTTTCCGGCGCTTCGGAAACCTTCCGCGGGCGCAGCGTTCTCATCATGGTCGACGGTGTGCCGCGCAACACACCGCTGCGGGACGTCTCACGCATCCTGTCGATGATCGACCTGAATTCGGTCGAGCGCATCGAAGTCATCAATGGCGCGTCCAGCCTTTATGGCGCCGGCGCCACCGGCGGCACGATCAACTTCATCACCAAGCGCGGCGACAGCGACAAGCCGAAGGTGACGGTGCGCACCGGCGTCACCGCCTTCACCGAAAACCCCGGCAAGTCGGCCGGGCCAAGCACCAGTGTCTCGGTCGAGGGCAAGAAAGGCGATTTCGACTATTTCTTCTCGGCGTCCGGTGATCTGTCGCGCCGCACCTATGACGGCCACGGCAACGAGATGGCTTCCGACGCCATGCTTGGGCAAGGCGGCGGCGACCGCACCGGCACGGGCAATCTCTTCGGCGTGGCCGGCTACCAGTTCGATTCCAGGCGCTTCGAGGCCAGCGTCGACTGGACCTATGCCAACCAGAAGCCGGACTGGTTCACCGATTACACGACCAATCCCGTCTCCCCGGATTTCGGCGATCCCTATGAAGGCAAGCCGCTGAAGGAAGGTTCGAAATATCTGACCGCCAAATACACCGACAGCGACTTCGCGCTCGGAAACCTCGAGGTCAAGGCGTTCTACAACGACATCTTCAAGCAGTCGCCCTTTACCAAATTCTCGGCCGTCAACAGCCAGGTGTATTTACCGACGAACCCGACGCGGCCGGTGATCCTGCCGCCGGGTACGGACCCGACCGCCGACTTCAACCAGACGGCGCTGCAATCGCGGCGCAGCGGCGTCAACCTGACCGTCAACACGCCGATGGACTTTATCACTCAGGGCAGCACACTGACCTGGGGCGCCGACTACGTTTTCGATGCCACCGATCAGCAGCTGACCAACGGCCAGGACGCCATCTCGCCCACGACCCAGAACTCGGTTGCCTTGTTTGCGCAGGGTGAAATTTCGGTGACGGATCGCTTTCGCATCAGCGGCGGCGCGCGCTACGACCAGTTTTATCTCAACGTTGAAGACTTCACCCGGCCTGCCGCTGCCGTTCTGCTAGGCCGGAACATTATCGGCCTGCCGGCGATCCAGGTGACCGGCGGCTCGTTCGACTACGACGCCGTCACCTTCAACGCCGGCGCCGTCTACGATCTGACCGAAAGGATGCAGCTTTTCGGCAATTTCTCGCAAGGCTACAGCCTGACCGACATTGGCGGCTTCACCCGCCGGGCCGGGTTGAACTCCAACGCCGAAACCTGCGACGCCTATGGCACCGCCATCCGGCCGCTGCTGCCATGCACCAACGCGCCGGATTACGCGATCAGCTATGCCGATATCGCGCCTGAACCCCAGCTGGTGAACACCTGGGAAGCCGGTCTGCGCGGCGATTGGGGCGACTATCGCGGCGGCGTCAGCACCTATCTGTCGACCTCGGACAACGGCGTCAGCTACGACATCTTCAACAACCGGTTATCGCAGCAGAAGGAACGTATCTGGGGCGTCGAAGCCAATCTCGAGGCAGACCTCAGCGGCATGTTCACGCTGGGCGGATCGGTCGGCTATATCGAAGGCAAATACGATGCGGATCACGACGGCCACATCGAAGCTAACGAATATCTGCCCAACAACCGTATCCCCTCGACCTACAAGGGCCTGGTCTATCTCACCACCCGTTTCGAGAACGAGCTGACCCTGCGCAGCGAGTTGGAGCTGTTTTCCGGGCGCGACCGCATCGCCACCCAGGAACTGGACGGTGCAGCACTGGTCAATCTTGCAGTCTCGAAGACGTTCGCCAATGAGAGTGTGCTGAACCTTGCCGTGCGCAATGTGTTCGACACCTATTACATCAACCCCTCCGCATCGGCGACGCGCGGCGCCGACGTTCCCGGTCTGGGGCGTTCCGTCGCTCTGTCGTACCAGATCACCTTCTGAGGGCGGCAATGGCGGTGTCTCTCCAACGAAACGGTGCATTGGTTTCGCTGCTGGCAGAAGCGCCCGCCGATCCGGCGGATGGCGGGGCCTATATCGAGGCGCTCGGCTGCCTTTCACAGGAGAGGGAGCCGTTCGTGCTGTTGGTCGATATCCGCATCGAGATCGCGCTGAGCGACGCCCAGCGCAAGGCGCAAAACCTCTGGTACAAGGCGGAACGCGAGCAGCTCGAAAAAGCCTGCCGCGCCTGTGCGCTGGTGCGCCCCGCCGCCGACGAGAACATGCAGCGCGTCTGGCAAAGCCTGTTCGGCTTTCCAGTGCTCGTCACCCGCAGCCGGGCGGAGGCCGGCGCCTTCCTGAACGGTTACGCACCGAAGGACTATGTCAAATGAGCGGCGACGCAGACCGGCCGGCGCCCGCCGGGCTTTCGCGCCTGCGGCTTTTCGTCGTTCTCGCCTGCCTTTATCTGGCGCAGGCCATCCCGAGCTATCTGTTTGCCGCGGCGATCCCGCCGATCCTGCGCGAGCAGGGCGTGTCGCGCACCGCCATTGGCTTGATGGCGCTGCTGATGCTGCCGCTGGTGCTGAAATTCCTATGGGCGCCGCTGGTCGACCGCTTTCGGCCAATGGCCCGCGCCCATCGCGCCGGCTGGGTCATCATCACCCAGATCGGCGTCATCGCCGGCATCGCCGCCATGCTTTGGATCGAGCCGACCGGTGTCGCCGGTATCTTTGCCGTCGGCCTTGTCGTGAGCCTGTTGATGTCGACCCAGGACATCGCCACCGACGGCTACGCGGCCAAATATCTCGACCCGAAGGACAGGCCGATCGGCAATGCGATCCAGGGCGGCGCCGTCGCGCTCGGCGTCGTTCTCGGCGGCACGCTCGGCCTGTTGGCTTATCATCATGCCGGCTGGCAAACCATGGTGGCCATGGTGGCCGCGCTGTCCATCATCCCGCTGGTCGCCGCCTTCGCCATGCGCGAGACCGATCCCGTCGCCAGCGCGCCGCAGGCGGCCATCGACCGCCCCTCGATCCTGCGCTTTCTGCGCCGGCCGGAGGCACGCCAGATCCTGTGGATCGCGCTCATCTACCGCGCCAGCGAGGGGCTGGTGAAGTCGATGGAAGGCTCCTATCTCGTCGATGCCGGCGTGCCGCTCGATATCATCGGTTATCTCTCGGGCGGTGCCGCGCTCACCGTCGGGCTCGGCGGCTCGGCGCTGGCGGCGTGGCTGCTGCACAAAAAGGGGGCCGCCTCGGTGCTCGGCCTGCTCGGCGCGCTGCGAACCATCTGCTTCCTGATCTTCGCGCTGCACGCTTTCGGCGCTATCGCCGGCTTCTGGCCGATCTTCGGCGCCTCGTTCCTGCAGACGCTGGTGCGCTACATGGAGATCGTGGCGCTCTACAGCCTGTTCATGTCCGTCACGTCGTCGGACCAACCCGGCACCGATTTCACCATCCTGTCCTGCGCCCAGCTTATCGTCTATCTCGTCGGCTCCATGCTGGCCGGCCGCCTCGCCGACATGCTCGGCTACTTCGCGCTGTTCACCCTGGCGACAGTGCTGTCGGGCATCGCCGTGGTGGCGACCTATCGCATGCTGAATGCCCATTTCGCCGATGCCGCAAAAGCCCAGCCGGGTACTCCGATGCAGCCGCTGCCGGAGGTCGCCGAATGAGCGCGGTTTGGCTAGTGCTTGCGAACCATGGCAGCGAGACAGGCAGCGGCCAGCGCCAACGCCGCGCAGTCGGCCAGCGGCGCAAAGGGCCAGAGCGTGAAGGCAAAGCCGCCGGCCAATGCGCCGATGCTCTGGCCGAGCACATGGGTGCTGGTGAGCCAGCCGGCCGCCGCGCCCTGCTCGCCGGGCTCCAGGCGCTTCATCAGCCAGGCGGTGTAGCCGGGTGTCGCCAGGGCAATGCCGGCCGCCGCCACCACCAGAGACGCTGCCGAGGCAACATGGCTGGCCGTGACGGCCAGCGCCGTCATGCCGACGCAAACCATGAGACAGCCGACGACGACGCTGTTGCGCTCCGCCAGCCGCAGGCGCGCCATGAGCAGTCCCTGGACCAGAACCATGACGATGGCGACCAGCATCAGGGCCAGGCCGGTCACCGTCGTGGCCTGCGTCGCACCAAGGCCAAAACGCTGCTGGGCCATCGGGCCGAGCATCATCTGCACCTGTCCGAAGCCGAGCGTCAGGCACAAGCCCATCGCCAGGCAAGGCAGAGCGCGGCGATCGAAGGGCGATATTCCACGGCCGACGTCGGCTGCCTTGCCGTCGCTCCGTCCGCCGGCTTCCCCTTTGCCCGGCGCGAGCCACAGCAACAGCGGGCTGAACAGGAACAGGATGGGCGGCAGCAGCGGCGACAACACGGCGGCCGTCGCCGGCAGCGCACCGGCCAGCCGCCCCATGCTGACGCCGGCGCCAAGCAGTCCCAGCGCGGCCTGTCGCCTGTCATCGGCAACCGAGCGGCTGGCCCAGACCTGCGCCGTCGGCATGACGCCCGATGCGGCGAAACCGTAAACGGTTCGCGAAAGCACCAACAAAGCGAGGCCGAGCGCGGCTCCCGTCCCGGCTATCAGCAGCACGGCGAACACCGCCTGGCCGGCCAGCATGGCGAGGCCAAGCAGGCGCAGCAGCCTGGCGTGGCCGAGCCGCTCGCCCATGCGGCCCCACAGCGGCGAGCCGACGAGGAAGGCCGCCGCGCCGACAGCGGTTGCCGCGCCGACGGCAAATGTGTCGAGCCTCAGCCGCTCCATAACCAGGGGAACGAGCGACACAAAGGCCGACTGGCCGAAGCCGATCGCGGAGACCGCGATTGCCAGGCGGCGCAGAAGCGAAGATTTATTTTTCAATATACCCGTCACAACAGAAGCTTATTTCTGATTTTCATCATATAATCAATATAAATATTGAGATATAAAAGTAGAACCTTATAGATTTGATAAATCTCAAAGTTATACGAGGATGGACATGGAACAAATAAGGTCAGAAACTTCCTCTGCATTAAGCCCCTTCCTCAACGCGCTGCTGCGGGAATGGCATGGATGGGAATTCGTCGACGCCAGGCAAACCGGGCTGTTTCGGCCGCAGGCAGCCGTGCTGCGTCTGAATTTCCCTGCCTCGCGCGCGGCGGTGCTCGTCGAGGCGCGGCATCGCTCGAAGGTTGGTTACCACGATTTAGCGATGCCGCTCTGGCGCCTCGATATTAGTAACGAGGGGGCCGATGGCGAAGCGACCGAGATCGACCTTTTCAGCCTTTTGGCGCTGATCCTGGCGGATCCCGACATTGCCGGCCGGGCGACAGCGAAAAGCCGACTGACCTTCCTGCGCCGCAGCCTGGCCAGCATCGCCGCAATCGCTGACGCGACTGCGGCGCGTGGATCGTCGCGGCCCTTCTCCGAAGGCGATCCTGATTTCATCGATGCCGAAAGCGCCCTGCGTTTCGGCCACGCGGTGCACCCGGCGCCGATGAGTCGCGAAGAGTTCACGCACACGGATTCCGCGCGCTTCGGGCATGAATACTGCAATGCGTTCAAACTGCGCTGGTGGGCCGTCGACCCGACCATCCTCACTGGAGGCAGCGTCGAGCCGCTAGATGTCACCGAGATGGTCCGCGGGCTTGCCGCCAGCGATCCGCAGCTGCTTGCTCGGGCTGGCAAGCAACAGGGCAAGGTTCTCGTTCCGATGCATCCGTGGCAGGCCGTACGGCTCATGCTGGAAGACCGCGTCGAGCGCCTGTTTCGCGCCGGTCGTATCGTCGATGTTGGGCTCGGCGGACCAGCGTGGCGGGCCACGACCTCGCTGCGCACGGTTCATTCGTCTGAAGCCGAGTGGATGCTGAAATTCTCGCTCAGCCTGCGCCTGACCAATTCCAGGCGCATCGTCGAGGAGCATGAGTGCCGGCGCGGCCTTTCGGTGCACCGGCTGGTCAAGGGCAAGCTCGGCTATGCCTTGCAGCGGCGCTGCCCGACCATGACGGTGCTGGGTGAGCCCGCCTGGTTCGGCCTGCGTGACGAAGACGGCCGGCTGATGACGGATACCATCGTCTCGTTTCGCGAAAATCCGTTTCGCGGCACGGGCAATCCGCCGGCTGCCGTTCTCGGCGCGCTTTGCGAGCGCCATCCCGGCCGTACCGAAAGCCATCTGTCCGACCTGGTCCACCGTATCGCCCGCGACGAGAAGCGACCTGTCGAGGAAACGGCGCGTTTGTGGTTCGAGCGTTTCCTTCATGCCGCCATCGAGCCGTTTATCGTTGCCTTCTCGGAATTCGGCCTGCTGTTCGGCGCCCATCAGCAGAACCTCGTCGTCGGCCTCGCCGGCGGCTGGCCGAATGCGCTCTATTTTCGCGACTGCCAGGGCACCGGTTATGTCGAGGAATTCCTGCCCAGGCTGCGCGAATTCGTGCCCGAGGCTGGTCAGGCGGGCGATCATGTCTTCCCAGCGGAAGCGGCCGCGAAGCTGTTCGGCTACTATCTGGTCGTCAATGGCGCTTTCGCCGCCGTCGCAGCCCTTGCGGCCGCTGGCCTCACCAACGAAGACGATCTGCTGGCGATATTCCGCCGCTCGCTCGAGCGGCTGGCCGCCACGCCGATGGCTGACCGGTCCTGCGTCGACTATTTGCTCAACGCGCCGACGCTTGCTGCCAAAGGCAATTTCCTGATCGCGCTGCGCGACATCAATGAGAACACCGAAGTGACCGACCCGCTGGCAGGTTACGTCGAGCTTCCGAACCCCCTGCATGTGAGAGAATACGCATGAACATCGAGGCTGCGAAAAACTGGTCACCCGCCACCGTCGCCGGCAACGAAGGATGGCAGCATCTGGCCTCGGCCGCGGAGCCGCTCGCCATCCGTGCCGGCGATGGCCATGTCAGCCTGGTTAACGCTGAGGGAACAGCGGTGGGACAGGCCCGCATCTCCGACGCGGATGGCCGCCTGCTCATCGACGATGTCGCGTTCATTGGCGGCCGTCTCGACCAACCGCAAATCCTGGCAGGTCTCGTCGACGCCGCGCTGCGCCTGCATCCTTCCTTCGACTGCGCCTTCCTGCCGGCGGCCAAGACGCTGTGGCCAGTTTCGGCGCTGGCCACCGAGACGGTTCCGGGTGAACCGGAACGCGCCGTCATCCATCGCTCGGTCCTGCGCCAGCTGCCGCTGCTGTGGCGCAGCCAGGCCTCGCATGTCACCTATCCGGCATTGACGACCGCTATCGGCCCGGAAGACCGGCTGCCGCCATTGCGCCAACCGCGCCCCTGCGGCCCGATGTACGAACGCTGGATTCCGGAGATCGGTCTCACCGTGTCGCTGCGCCCGATCGACCGCCGGACCGATCTCGACCTCTTCCATCGCTGGATGAACGATGGCCGTGTCGCCTTCTTCTGGGAACTTGCCCAGAGCCATGAAGAGCTCGACAAATATCTCGCCGAGCAGGAAAGCGATCCGCATATTTTCGGCGTCATCGCCAGCTTCGACGGCGAGCCGACCGGCTATTTCGAGTTCTACTGGGCCAAGGAGGACCGGCTCGGGCCTTATTACGAGCCGCTCGACTGGGATCGCGGCTGGCATGGGCTGATCGGCAATATGCGCCATCTCGGCCGGCCGAAGACGCTGTCACTGTTCCGCTCCGTCACCCACTATCTGTTCCTCGACGAGCCGCGCACGCAGCGCGTCGTCGGCGAGCCACGCGCCGCGCACCAGAAGATGCTGAGCTATTGCGCCGGCGCCGCCTACGACAAAGTCAAGGAGTTCGACTTCCCGCACAAGCGCGCGGCGCTGGTCTGCTGCGAACGCGAGCGCTTCTTCCGCGAGGTGCCGCTGTGACGGTGCAGCAACCGATTGCCAAAGCGGGGGAGGCGACACGCTGGGCCGCGATCAACCGCGACGCCGTCGCCAAGGCCATTTCCGAACTGACCTTCGAGGAGTGCCTGTCGCCGCGCGAGCTTTCGCCCGGCCGATGGGAGCTGACGCCCGGCCCCGGCGTGACCTATCGCTTTGCCGCGACGCGGCGCCTGTGGGGCCAGATCGCCGTCCGTCCGGAGACGCTGACTCGCGACGCCGGCATCGAGCTGCCGGTCGACGATGCGGTCGCCTTCTTCGCCGACGCGCGCGAGACGCTCGGCATGTCGCCGGCAACATTCTGCACCTATGCGAAGGAGCTTTACAACACGCTGATGGCCGACATGCGGATCGCCAAGGCACGCGGCAATCGACCGGCCGCCGATCTAGCCGCGCTGCCGGATACCGAGTTGCAGGCATTGCTCGACGGCCATCCGAAGGCACCTGCCAACAAGGGACGGCTTGGCTGGGGACGGGACGACTTCGAGCGCTACGCGCCAGAATCGGCCACCGCATTCCAGCTCTTCTGGCTTGCCGCCGCCAGCGATCGCTGCCTGCTGGCGCTTGACTGCGGGCTCGACGAAGAGGCGCTGCTGCAGGCCGCACTCGGCGACTACGAGCGCGCAAGGCTCGAAGCGGCTTTCAGCGCCGCCGGGATCTCGCGATCGACGCATAGGCTGCTGCCGGTCCACCCCTGGCAGTGGCAGGCGATGATCGCCTCGCAATATGGTAGCGAGATCGCCGCCGGCCGGCTGGTGCCGCTTGGCCAGTTCGGCGATCCGTTCCTGCCCTTGCAGTCGCTGCGCACGCTTGCCAATGTGGCACGGCCCGAGGCGCTGCACGTCAAGCTGCCGCTGACCGTCCTCAACACCTCAGCGTGGCGCGGCGTGCCGGGCAAATACATGGCGATCGGCGCCGATCTGTCGCGCTGGCTGGCCACGGTGGCGGCCGCGGACCCGGTGCTCAAGGACGTCAAGGTCTTGCAGGAAGTCGCCGGCGCCTTCTATCCGCATCCGCACTATACCGGCGTTGAAGGCGCGCCCTATCAGTTTTGCGAGATGCTGGGCGCCATATGGCGCGAAAGCCCCGAAAAGGATCTGACAGCGGGCCAGCGGCCGATGATGATGGGCGCCCTGCCGCAGCGCGACGCCCATGGCAGGCCGATCGCCAGCGCCCTCATCGAGCAATCCAGCCTTGGTCCGGAGGCATGGCTGGACCGCCTGTTCTCCACGGTGTTCGTGCCGCTCTACCACTTCATGTGCCGTTACGGCGTCGGCTTCATCGCCCATGGCCAGAACGTCACCATCATCCTCGACGGAGCGGCGCCTCTCGGCGTGGCGGTCAAGGATTTCCAGGGCGACCTCGATCTCGTCGACCAGCCGTTTCCCGAACTGGCCGGCCTCGACCCCAAAATCCTGTCGACGCTGAAGCGCCGGCCCCCGGCACATCTTCTCCAGCATCTGCAAACGGGACACATCGTCAGCGTTCTGCGTTTCCTGTCCGAGGCGCTGGCCGCCTATGACCGCTTCGACGAGAGGACTTTCTACGCCATCCTGGCCGGCGCCATCCGGCGCTACCAGGCGCAGAACCCGGATCTGTCGGAACGGTTCGCGCTCTTCGATCTGTTTGCTCCGAAGATCCCACGCATCGCCATCAACAAGGTGCGCTTCGCCATCGGCTACGGCGACAGCGGCGAACGCCCTCTGCCCGACCTTGGCACACCGCTCGACAATCCGCTTAACCCCGAGTCAGCCCGGCGATCTCCCATCAGCCCAGCCAGCTCCATAAGGAGTTCGCCATGACCCATACGCTTGACCTCGCAGGCATCGGCATCGGGCCGTTCAATCTCAGCCTCGCCGCCCATCTCGATGCGGTGGACGGCGTCGAAGCGCGCTTCTTCGATCGGGCGACGCGGCTCGAATGGCATCCGGGCATGATGCTGCCGGGCGTCGAACTGCAGACATCCTTCCTCAAGGATCTCGTCACCGCGACGCATCCGACCAGCCCATGGTCGTTCATGTCCTATCTGGTCGCGCAGAAGCGGTTCTATGAATTCCTCAACGCGGATTTCTCAGCCATCCCGCGGCCGGAATTCGCCCGCTATCTCGGATGGGTCGGCGAGAACTTGTCTTCGCTGCGCTTCGCCAGCGCCGTCGACCGGATCGACTTCGACGGAACGAATTTCAGGCTGCGTATCGGCCGCGAGCAGGTGAACGCGCGCAATCTCGCCATTGCCGTCGGGCTGGTGCCCAACATCCCCGCTTGGGCGCGGGCGGCGGCCTCCGATCAATGCTTCCACAACGCCCAGGCCGCCAACCGCCTCGATCGCCTGAGCGGACAGCGTGTCGCCGTGATCGGCGGTGGCCAGAGCGGCGCCGAAGTGCTTCTGCATCTGATCTCCTCCGACCGCTTCGCCGGCCGCGAAATCGAGTGGATCTCGATGCGGCCGAATTTCCTGCCACTGGACGACTCGCCTTTCACCGACGAACTCTTCACGCCGGGCTATGTCGAAAGCTTCCATCGGCTGCCGCAAGGGCGGCGTGAGACGATCCTGGAACAGCAACTGCTTGCCGGTGACGGCGCATCGACGAGCACACTGAAGGCGATCTATCGCCAGCTTTACACGCTGCGGCACCTCTCGGAGGAAACGACGGCGGTCAACATGACGCCGCACCGCGAAGTGCTGAACGTGACGCGGGAAGGCAGCGAATACCGGCTGATCATGCGCAACGGCTTCGAGGGCGCCATCGAGACGCGCACCGTCGATGCGGTGGTTCTGGCCACCGGCTATGCCTTTGCCATTCCTGATTGCATGGCGCCGCTCATGAACAGGATCGCGCTGGACGAGCGCGGTCATTACAGGCTCAACGCCAGCTTCGAGGTCGAATGGGACGGGCCCGACGACCGCCGGATCTACGCGCTCAATGCCGGCCGGCGCAGCCATGGCATAGCCGAGCCGCAGCTCAGCCTGATGGCTTGGCGCAGCGCCAAGATCGTCAATTCGCTGCTCGGGCGGGCACAGTTCGATCTCGATCTGCCCGATCCGCCGGTTGCCTGGAGTTCAAGGCACACGACACAAAGCCTGCATCATCTCGGCGCCAATGCGAGGATGACCGAATCGGGCGCGCGGTGATGTTTGTGGAGGCGGGCCGAAGAGCGTGGTACGGCGCGCGTTAAGGTTGACATCGACCCGTAAAGCTTTTCTGTGAGAGAGATCGTTCGGTCCTGCTGGAGGCTCAGCGCATGAAAACCCTTGGCCTCATCGGCGGCATGAGCTGGGAATCGACGGCGATCTATTATCGCCTGCTCAACGAGATCGTGCGCGAGCGGCTGAGCGGGCTGCATTCGGCAAAGCTGTTGCTCTATTCCTTCGACTTCGCCGAAATCGCCGACCGGCAGCATCATGGCGACTGGGACAGTGCGGGCGTGCTGCTGGCGGATGCGGCGCGCAAGCTGGAGGCGGGCGGCGCAGAGGGGCTTTTGATCTGCACCAACACCATGCACAAGCTCGCCGACCGGGTGCAGGCGGCGGTGTCGATCCCGCTTATCCACATTGCCGACGCCACGGCCGTCGCGGTCAAGGGCGCCGGCGTCAAGCGGCCGGCGCTGCTGGCGACCCGCTTCACCATGGAGCAGGATTTCTACAAGGGCCGACTGACGGAGAAATACGGGCTGCAGCCCGTGGTGCCGGACCAGGCCGGGCGCGACATGGTGCACCAGGTAATCTACGACGAGCTCTGCCGGGGCATCGTCAGCGCGGCATCGAAGGCGGCCTATATCGACGAGGTCGCCCGTCTGCGACGCGATGAGAAGATCGATGGCGTCATCATGGGCTGCACCGAGATCACCATGTTGATTGGCGAGCGCGATTTCGACATTCCGGTGTTCGACACCACGCGCATCCATGCCGAGGCGGCGGTCGCATTCATGCTGCCCTGAAGGGCCAAAACAGAGATCAGGGCTGGGCGGCCACGGCGACATTGCCGCTGCCGACCACTTTCAGCTTCCATCGATCTGCTTCCGTGCCGGCCAGATTGAGGTGCCCGGTCAGGAAATAAAGGCGATCGGTGTCGGGGCCTTTGGCTGTGCAAAACCGGTCCTGCAGATAGGAGTGAGGCGTCGCCTGACAATACAGGTTGGCCACGATGCTGGCCGGACGCGCGCGCGGCCTAAACAGCCTTCCGCTCCTTCACGAATTGCGTGCCAAAACTGCCGCGCGCTTGACTTCTTTTTGCAGCGACATTCAATACATCCGGCATTGCTGTGAGGGGATGAAAGCAAGATGGAATTTGCGTTTCCGTGGCCGACCAGCCAGGGCGAATGGCTGGCTTGGTCCAGCGCCGTCGTCACCTTGGCGCTCGGTCTGCTGTTTTTCCTCGCGCCAGGGCTGGCATTTCGGATTCTGCGGCTGCAGGTCCGGCCCGAAAGGGCAGCGGCAATCGCGGAAGGGCGCGGCCGGATGTCGGGCTTCTATCTCGGCGTCAGCCTGTGCTGCATTCTGTTGGCGCAGCCGTGGCTCTATATGGCACTCGGCTTTTCCTGGCTGTTCACCGCTTTTGGCCGTTTGCTGTCGATGATGTCGGACGGCGCCAACACGCCTTTCAACTGGGCGTCGATCGTCGTCGAACTCGTCCTGGCCGCGTTGCCGCTTGCCTTCGTCTTCGGCTTTCTGCCCTGAATCGGCAGCCAATCCAAAGGCTTCGGTTGAACTCTGCGGCCGGATGCGACAATAGTGCCCGAAAAGCATGCGGGACGACGCATTGCGGTCTTAAAATGCCTGTGCTAGACGGCAATCGACTTTCGGCCGGGGATAGCGGAAGCCGCGCCTCCGTGCTTGGAAAAACTTAGTAAGGTCAAAGATTTAGCCAGAGTTTTTGCTCGCGCCAACAATCTGCGGCCCCTCAGACAAGAGAAAAGACGGTCCGTGGCTCAATCGTCATCGCCAATCTCGGGTGTCGCAGAACGCTACGCGGGTTCGCTGTTCGAACTTGCGCGGCAGTCGAATTCGGTGGCCAAGGTCGAGGCCGACCTCGACAGTTTCGCCAGGATGCTGGATGACAGCGCCGACCTGACGCGCCTCATCAACAGCCCGGTGTTCTCCAGCGAGGACCAGGCCAAGGCAATCGCGTCGATCGCCGACAAGGCCGGCATCACCGGCCTGACCGGCAATTTCCTGCGCGTCGTCGCCCGCAACCGCCGGCTCTTCGCGGTGCCCGGCATGATCAAGGCTTTTCGCAAGATCGCCGCCGAACAGCGCGGTGAGACATCAGCCGAGGTCACTTCGGCGCATGAACTGACGGCTGCCCAGCAGACCGAACTCAAGGCCGCGCTGAAAGGCGTTGCCGGCAAGGACGTGGCCATCACTGTTACCGTCGATCCGTCGCTGCTCGGCGGGCTGGTGGTCAAGATGGGCTCGCGCCAGATCGATACGTCGCTCAAAACCAAACTCAATTCGCTCAAGCTTGCACTGAAAGAGGTCGGCTGATGGACATCCGCGCCGCGGAAATTTCCGCAATTCTCAAAGACCAGATCAAGAATTTCGGCAAGGAGGCCGAGGTCTCCGAAGTCGGCCAGGTGCTGTCCGTCGGTGACGGTATCGCTCGCGTCTACGGCCTCGACAATGTCCAGGCCGGCGAAATGGTCGAATTCCCCGGCGGCATCCGCGGCATGGCGCTCAACCTCGAAGCCGACAATGTCGGCGTCGTCATCTTCGGCGCCGACCGCGACATCAAGGAAGGCGACATCGTCAAACGCACCGGCGCCATCGTCGATACGCCTGTCGGCATGGGCCTGCTCGGCCGCGTCGTCGACGCGCTCGGGAATCCGATCGACGGCAAGGGCCCGATCAAGGCGACCGAACGCAAGCGCGTCGACGTCAAGGCGCCAGGCATCATCCCGCGCAAGTCGGTCAACGAGCCGATGTCGACCGGCCTCAAGGCCATCGATGCGCTGATCCCCGTTGGCCGCGGCCAGCGCGAGCTGGTCATCGGCGATCGCCAGACCGGCAAGACCGCGATCATCCTCGACACGATGCTCAACCAGAAGGCCGTGCACGACAACGGGCCGGAAAAGGAAAAGCTCTACTGCGTCTACGTCGCCATCGGGCAGAAGCGCTCGACGGTCGCGCAGTTCGTGAAGGTTCTCGAAGAGCGCGGCGCCCTTGAATATTCGATCATCGTCGCCGCCACAGCTTCCGATCCGGCGCCGATGCAGTTCCTGGCGCCGTTCACCGGCGCCACCATGGGCGAATATTTCCGCGACAACGGCATGCATGCGCTGATCAGCTATGACGATCTGTCGAAGCAGGCCGTCGCCTATCGCCAGATGTCGCTCTTGCTGCGCCGCCCGCCGGGTCGCGAAGCCTATCCGGGCGACGTGTTCTACCTGCATTCGCGCCTGCTCGAGCGCGCCGCCAAGCTCAACGACGATCTGGGCGGCGGTTCGCTGACCGCGCTGCCGATCATCGAGACGCAGGCCAACGACGTGTCGGCCTACATCCCGACCAACGTGATCTCGATCACCGACGGCCAGATCTTCCTCGAAACCAACCTGTTCTTCCAGGGCATCCGTCCGGCGGTCAACGTCGGCCTGTCGGTGTCGCGCGTCGGTTCGTCGGCGCAAATCAAGGCGATGAAGCAGGTCGCCGGCTCGATCAAGGGCGAGCTCGCGCAGTACCGCGAAATGGCTGCGTTCGCGCAGTTCGGCTCCGATCTCGACGCCGCCACGCAGCGCCTGCTCAACCGCGGCTCGCGCCTGACCGAACTGTTGAAGCAGCCGCAGTTCTCGCCGCTCAAGGTCGAGGAGCAGGTCACGGTGATCTTCGCCGGCGTCAACGGCTATCTCGACAAGCTGGCGCTGAACCAGGTCGGCAAGTTCGAGCACGGCCTGCTCAGCCATATGCGCTCGGCCGGCAAGGACGTGCTGGACGGCATCCGCAAGGAAAAGGCGCTGTCGGACGATCTGCGCGCCAAGCTGAAGGCCGAGATCGACGCCTTCGCCAAGACCTTCGCTTGAGAAGAAGCCGGACGCTCGGGATCAGGTTTGAAGCATGCCTTCATTAAAAGACCTTCGTAACCGTATCGCCTCGGTCAAGGCGACGCAGAAGATCACCAAGGCGATGCAGATGGTCGCCGCGGCGAAGCTGCGTCGCGCGCAGGAAGCAGCGGAGGCGGCGCGTCCCTATTCCGAGCGGATGGGTGCGGTGCTGGCCAATATCACGCAGGCGATCGGCGGCGGCGGCGATGCCCCGGCGCTGATGACCGGCACCGGCAAGGACGATGTGCATCTGCTCGTCGTCTGCACGGCCGAGCGCGGCCTGTGCGGCGGCTTCAACTCGCAGATCGCACGTCTGGCCCGCGACCATATCCGCCGGCTTCTGGCCGACGGCAAGCAGGTCAAGATCATCTGCGTCGGCAAGAAGGGTTTCGACATTCTGCGCCGAGACTATGCCTCGCTGATTATCGACCGCGTCGACCTACGCGATGTCAAGAAGCTCGGCTTCGTCAATGCCGATGCGATCGCCCGTAAGATCATCCATCTGTTCGGCGAAGGCGGCTTCGATATCTGCACGCTGTTTTATTCGCAGTTCAAGTCGGTGATCAGCCAGATTCCGACCGCGCAGCAGATCATTCCTGCCGGCGTGGCTTAGGCGCCCGCCGAAGCGACCGCCGGTGGCAATGCCGTCTACGAATACGAGCCGGAGCCGGGCGAGATCCTCACCGACCTCATTCCGCGCAACATCTCGGTCCAGGTCTTCCGCGCGCTGCTCGAAAACGCAGCCGGCGAGATGGGCGCCAAAATGAGCGCCATGGACAATGCAACGCGCAATGCCGGCGACATGATCAACAAACTGTCGATCACCTATAACCGCCAGCGGCAGGCGCAGATCACCAAGGAACTGATCGAAATCATTTCGGGCGCCGAAGCGCTCTAGGCGCGACCGCCAGGAGGTCATCGACCTTCTGATGGAGCGTGAGAAACAAAGGACGAGAAGGGTAAAGACGATGGCGAAAGCAGCGACCCCCGCGAAGACGGCCCCCAAAGCGGCCGCAAAGGCTCCGGCAGCAGCGGCGAAGGCCGCTCCGGCCAAGAAGGCGGCCGCGCCCGCCAAGGCCGCGGCCCCGGCAGCGAAGACGACGAGCGTTGCCGTCAAGAAGACCGGCGCCATCGGCAAGGTTCGCCAGGTCATCGGCGCCGTCGTCGACGTGCAGTTCGGCGATCATCTGCCGGCCATTTTGAACGCCATCGAAACCTCCAATGTCGGCAACCGCCTGGTGCTCGAAGTTGCCCAGCATCTGGGCGAAAACACCGTGCGCTGCATCGCCATGGATTCCACCGAAGGCCTGGTTCGCGGCCAGGACGTCTATGACACCGGCGCGCCGATCACCGTTCCGGTCGGCCCGGGCATGCTCGGCCGCATCATCAACGTCATCGGCGAGCCGGTCGACGAAGAAGGCCCGGTCGACGGCATCGAGATGCGCGCCATCCACCAGCCGGCGCCTACCTATGTCGAACAGTCGACGGAAGCGCAGATCCTGATCACCGGCATCAAGGTGCTCGACCTTCTGGCGCCCTACGCCCGCGGAGGCAAGATCGGCCTGTTCGGCGGCGCCGGCGTCGGCAAGACGGTTCTGATCCAGGAGCTGATCAACAACGTCGCCAAGGCGCATGGCGGCTTCTCGGTCTTCGCCGGCGTCGGCGAGCGCACCCGCGAGGGCAACGATCTTTATCACGAGTTCATCGAGTCCGGCGTCAACAAGAAGGGCGGCGGCGAAGGCTCCAAGGCGGCACTGGTCTATGGCCAGATGAACGAGCCGCCGGGCGCGCGTGCCCGCGTCGGCCTGACCGGCCTGACGGTCGCCGAATATTTCCGCGACCAGGGCCAGGACGTGCTGTTCTTCGTCGACAACATCTTCCGCTTCACGCAGGCCGGTTCTGAAGTGTCGGCGCTGCTCGGCCGTATTCCTTCGGCCGTGGGTTACCAGCCAACGCTGGCCACCGACATGGGTGCGCTGCAGGAACGCATCACCACAACGACCAAGGGTTCGATCACTTCGGTGCAGGCGATCTACGTGCCGGCCGACGATTTGACCGACCCGGCGCCTGCGACCTCGTTCGCCCACCTGGACGCGACGACCGTGCTCAACCGCGCGATCTCGGAAAAGGGCATCTACCCCGCCGTCGATCCGCTCGACTCGACCTCGCGCATGCTCGATCCGCTGGTCGTCGGCGAGGAGCACTATGCCGTCGCCCGCCAGGTGCAGTCGATCCTCCAGCGCTACAAGTCGCTGCAGGACATTATCGCCATCCTTGGCATGGATGAGCTGTCGGAAGAGGACAAGCAGACGGTGGCCCGCGCCCGCAAGATCGAGCGCTTCCTGTCGCAGCCGTTCTTCGTCGCCGAAGTGTTTACGGGTGCGCCGGGCAAGCTGGTCGACCTCGCCGACACAATCAAGGGCTTCAAGGGCCTCTGCAACGGCGACTACGATCACCTGCCGGAAGCCGCCTTCTACATGGTCGGCGGCATCGACGAAGCGGTCGAGAAGGCTCAGCGCCTGGCGGCTGAAGCAGCGTAATCAAGGCAATAGGGAGTAGTCAGTAGTCAGTAGTGAATAGCGGCCGGGTGATCAGGACAGCTGTCCTCTCCCTACTCCCTACTCACTATTCCCTACTCACTAAATTGACATGGCTGAAGCTTTCAAGTTCGAACTGGTCTCGCCGGAGCGCCTCCTGGTTTCCGAGCAGGTCGAGTCCGTCGTCATTCCAGGCGCCGAAGGTGAAATGACAGTCATGGCGCACCATGCGCCAGTCATGACCACGATCAAGCCGGGCGTCGTCACGCTGAAGACCGCCGGCGGCAAGGAAGAGCGCTATGTGGTGTTCGGCGGCTTTGCCGACATCGTCCCTGCCGGCTGCACGCTGCTCGCCGAATCGGCGGTCGCCGTCGGCGATATCGACCGCGCCGATCTCGCCCGCCGCATCCAGGAAGCCAAGGAAGACGCCGCCGACGCCAAGGACGACCAGAGCCGCAGCAAGGCGGAGCAGTTCCTTAGCCAGCTTACCACGCTCGAAGGCGCGCTGCTGCCGGCGTAAGCCGCAGAATGACTTGAAGAAAAGGCCGGGCTCAGCCCGGCTTTTTTGTTGCGGCCGCCATCCTGGATCGTCTCGCATAGGCGCAGGGCCTTGGCGGGATTTCAGGGCGGGCAGCCAGCATGATCAGATCGGGTGGCGGCATGCCGGCTGCCAGTCAGGGCGAGATGAGCTTGTATTAGGCGATGGCGCCGGCGGAACCGCGATTTGGCTGCGGCGGTACAGTCGGATCGGGGCTTGCCCCTGCTTTCTGGTTGTTCGACAGTCCGGCTGTCTATCGATTTGGGGTGGCCGATGACGGAACAGACAACGCAACCGGAAGCGGCCTCGCGATCCCGGTGGACGACGGCGCTGATCGCGGCCTTTGGCGGTCCGTTCGGCGGGTTCCTTTGGATCGGCGCCGGCCGGCCGGCGGTTGCCAGCCTGGTGGTGATCAGCGCCATAAGCATTGCGCTGACATATGTGGGATTCCCGGTTCTGCCGGGGGTCGATCTCGCCTGGCTGGTGGATCTCTCCAGTTTAGGTCTCATGGTCCTGTGGGTAGCGCTCGTCGTGCCTTTCGCGTCACGATACAGACCGAACCGGTGGTATTCACACGGCCTTTCGGTGCTGCTGTTGGCCGTGCTGACCTCCTACGGAGCCGCGTTAGCGATCCGCACATTCCTCTTCCAGCCGTTTTCGACCCCGGCAGGCAGCATGACACCAACGCTGGAACTCGGCGACTATTTCTTCGTCTCGAAGTTTGCCTATGGTTACAGCCGCTACAGTGTTCCTCTTGGGCTGCTGCCCTTCGAAGGCCGGATCTTTGCCGCCGAGCCGAAGCGCGGAGATATTGTGGTGTTCAAATTTCCAGCGGATCCGAGCATCGACTACGTCAAGCGGGTCGTTGGACTGCCGGGCGACAAAATCCAGATGGTCGACGGAATCCTTCGCATCAATGGTGTGGCGGTCAAACTCGAGGATGTTGGTCCGTACAGCTCCGAGGACTCTCCCCAAAGCGCCAGACTGCAACGTGAAACCCTCCCCAACGGCGTTTCCTATTCCGTCATCAGTCTTACGGACAATTCAATAACCGACAACACGCGGGTGTTCGACGTGCCCGAAGGCCACTATTTCGTGCTTGGCGACAACAGGGATAATTCCTCCGATAGCCGGCTCAGTGTCGGCTTCGTTCCTGCCGAAAACCTGGTCGGCAAGGCAGTGCGACTGTTCTGGAATTCGCAAGGCACGGAGTATTCGTCGCGGCAGAGGCTGGACGCTCCGGCGGGACAATAGGCTTGAAATGGGCGGTTCCGGACCAGCTTCAGCCTACGTTTGTCGGCTCCGGTATGCCGAGCGCTGAGAGCGCAAGCACGATCCCGCCTTGCAGGATATGCTCGCGATGAGCGGCGACCAGTTCGATCAGCGTCTGCCGCTCGGGCTTGCCGCTGGCGAAGCCGGCCCAGTCGAACACCGCCGCTACTCGTTCCAGCATCCGTCGTTCGTCGAGCGCCGCCAGCGCCGCGTCGAGCGGATCGGTAAAGTGGGCTTCCGGCAGGTCCTTGCCGCGCGCCTCGCAGGCGGCGATCCAGGCGGCGATCACCAGCGTCAGATGCTCCGGGACCAGGCCGGCCTGGATGCACTCGATGGCGGTAGCGACAATGCGCTGCGGCAATTTCTGGCTGCCGTCATTGGCGATCTGCGCGGTGCGGTGGGCCAGCGCGGTGTTGGAGAAACGTTCGGCAAGTTCGGCCGTATAGGCTGACGTGTCGAGCCCGGCATCCCCAGGCAATGTCGGGATGGCCTCGGCCCAGAGCCGGTCGACGAACGCGCGGATCGCGGGATCCGCGAAGGCGCGGTCGACGGTGACGTGGCCGCTGAGCAGGCCGATATAGGCGATGCCCGAATGGGCGCCGTTGAGCAGCCGAAGCTTCATGTCCTCGAACGGCCGGACATCCTCGACCATGGTGACGCCGAATTTCTCCCAGGCCGGGCGGCCGGCTGGAAACCTGTTTTCGATCACCCATTGCCGGAACGGTTCGGTCATCACCGGCCAGGCGTCCTCGAGGCCGAGTTCGACCGCGATGCGCGCCCGGTCGGCATCGGTGGTTGCCGGCACGATGCGGTCGACCATGCTCGATGGGAATGCAACGTCATCGGCTATATGACCGGCGAGGGCAGCGTCGCCTGAAGCAGCAGCGCCGGCATCGCGCAGTTTTGCAAACCCGACCAGCAGCCGGTGCAGCGTGGCGCCATTGGCCGGCAGGTTGTCGCAGCAAAGCACGGTGAAGGGCGGCGTGCCGGCGGCCCGGCGTCGCACCAGCGCTTCCGCCAGGAATCCATGCGCTGTCCTGGGAGATCCGGGATTGCCCAGATCGTGGACGATATCGGGATGGTTTTCGTCGAGGCTGCCGTCGGCGGCCCTGAGATAGGCCTTTTCGGTGATGGTCAGGGTGACGATGCGGGTGCGCGGGTCGGTCAGCGCGGCCAGCACCGCGCCGGGGTCTTCCGGCGCGACCAGCATCGACTGGATCGAGCCGATAATGTGCAGCGCTTCGCCATCGCTGCCGCGCACCGCCAGCGTGTAGAGCCCGTCCTGTGGCGTCAGCGCATCGCGCGTGTCGGGGCTGCGCAGCGAGACGCCGACAATGCCCCAGCCGGTCTCGCCGGCCGCTAGGCAGTCATCGACATAGGCGGCCTGATGGGCACGGTGGAAGGCTCCAACGCCGAGATGGACGATGCCTGGGGCGACACTGGCGCGATCATAGGGGGGGACCGCGACCGAGGCCGGCAAGGATTGCACTGTTGCGTTGGAAAGGCGTCTGCTGGTCATGGCTTGGCTTGTTGGGCGCGGCTTGTCGCTGGATGGTGTGCGGGGCGGGATCTGCTAGCGGCGTAACATCCGCTCTTCCGCCGCACAATGACCTGACGCCGGTTAAAGTCATCATACAACAATCCAGTTTTTGTATGTTGACATTATTTCTTTCCAATCCTACCGATATCGCCCCTGGGAGGAACGACGTGGCGGGACTGACCGATCCGGATCTGCTTTTTGCCGCCGAAGGGCGCGCGCTGTCGATCGCGCGCGATCTCCATGCCGGCATCAAGGACCTGCCGATCATCAGCCCGCACGGCCACACCGATCCGCGTTGGTATGCGCTCAACGAGCCATTCCCCGATCCCGCGCAATTGCTGGTGGTGCCCGACCACTACATTTTCCGTATGCTGTTCAGCCAGGGCGTGCGGCTGGAAGATCTCGGCGTCCCGACCCTCGACGGCTCGCCGGTCGAGACCGATCCCAGGGCGATCTGGCGGCGCTTCGCCGAGCACTATTACCTCTTCCGCGGCACGCCGACGCGGTTGTGGCTCGACCATGTGCTCGAGCATCTGTTCGGCATCGAAGAGCCGCTCAACGCCAGCACCGCTAGCCGCCATTACGACACCATCGCGGCGCTTTTGCAGCGCGACGATTATCGCCCACGCGCGCTGTTCGAGCGCTTCAACATCGAGGTCATCGCGACGACCGAGGGCGCACTCGACGATCTCCAATGGCACAAGACGATCCGCGACAGCGGCTGGCAGGGCCGCGTCATCACTGCCTACAGGCCGGATGCCGTCGTCGATCCCGACTTCGAAGGATTTTCGGCCAATCTCGATCGTCTGGGCGAGATCGCCGGCTGCGACACCGGCACATGGGCCGGCTATCTCGACGCGCATCGCCAGCGCCGCGCCTTCTTCAAAAGCTTCGGCGCAACCTCGTCGGACCACGGCCATCCGACGGCCGAGACCGCCAATCTTTCCGATGCGGCGGCGGAAGAGCTGTTCAACCGCATCCGCCGCGGCTCGGACGACGAGCGCGAGCGCAAGCTGTTTCGCGCCCAGATGCTGACCGAAATGGCCAAGATGAGCCGCGACGACGGGCTGGTCATGCAGATCCATCCCGGCTCCTGGCGCAACCACTCGCCTGGTGTTTTCCAAAAATTCGGCCGCGACAAAGGCTTCGATATTCCGACCCGCACCGACTATGCCGCGGCGCTCAAACCCTTGCTCGACTGCGTCGGGCTGGAGCGCGACCTCTCCATCATTCTGTTCACGCTCGACGAGACCAGCTACGCGCGCGAACTGGCGCCGCTGGCCGGCGTCTATCCGGCGTTGAAGCTCGGGCCGGCCTGGTGGTTCCACGACAGTCCGGAAGGCATGCGCCGGTTCCGCGAGATGACCACCGAGACCGCCGGCTTCTACAACACCGTCGGCTTCAACGATGACACCCGTGCCTTTCCGTCGATTCCCGCCCGTCACGATGTGGCGCGCCGGGTTGACTGCGCCTTTCTCGCCCGTCTCGTCGCCGAGCACCGGCTGCGTGAGGACGAGGCGCATGAGCTGGCGCGGGAGCTTGCCTACACGCTTGCCAAGAAGGCGTACCGGCTGTGAGCCGGGCGCGTGGAATTTTAAAAGGGAGGAAGACAGTCATGTTGCATTTTTCAAAACTGATGGCAGCCACATTCGCCTTCGGCTCGCTGATGATCGGCGTTGCCGGCGCCCAGACCGTACTGCGCTCGGCCGACACCCATCCGGACGGGTATCCGACCGTCGAGGCGGTCAAATATCTCGGCGAGCTCATCAAGGAGCGCACCGCCGGCCGCTATTCGGTCGAGGTCTATCATTCGGCGCAGCTCGGCGAGGAAAAAGACACGATCGAGCAGACGCAGACCGGTGTCATCGATCTGAACCGCGTCTCGATGGGTCCGTTCAACGGCATCGTGCCGGAAACCGCGGTGCCGTCGCTGCCCTACATGTTCCGTTCGGTCGAGCACATGCGCCATGTCATGGACGGGCCGATCGGCGACGAGATCCTCAAGGCCTTCGAGACGCATGATCTGGTCGGCCTTGCCTTCTACGATTCCGGCGCCCGTTCCTTCTACAACACCAAGAAGGACATCACCTCGATCGCCGATCTGAAAGGCATGAAGTTCCGCGTCATCCAGTCCGACGTGTTCGTCGACATGGTCAACGCGCTTGGCGCAAACGCCACGCCGATGGCCTATGGCGAGGTCTATTCGGCGCTCGAAACCGGCGTCATCGACGGCGCCGAGAACAACTGGCCCAGCTTCGAATCCGCCAAGCACTACGAAGTCGCCAAGCACTATACCGTCGACCAGCACCAGATCGTGCCGGAAGTGCTGGTGATGTCGAAATCGAGCTGGGACAGACTGACGCCGGAAGACCAGGCGATCGTCAAGCAGGCGGCCAAGGATAGCGTCGTCAAGATGCGCGAATTGTGGGACGCGCAGGAGAAGAAGTCGCGAGAGATCGTCGAGAAGGCCGGCGTCAAGGTCAGCGAGATCGACAAGCAGCCGCTGATCGATGCGATGAAGCCGGTCTACGACAAGTATCTGAAGACGCCGGAGCTCAAGGACCTCGCGACGCGCATCCAGGCGACCAAGTGATTTTCTGGCGGGGCGGCATGGCGCCGCCCCGCCAATCGCTTTTAGGGGACGGAAAGACCGGGAGGATCGGATGACTGCGGGAACGGCCAGGAGCGGAGCGCCACCGCGCTTCAGCGCGGTGCTTTCGAAGATTTGCGACGGTGCGCTCTATCTCGCGGGCATCGGGATGGTCGCCATGACCGCGCTTGTTGCCTACCAGGTGTTTTCCCGCTTCGTGCTCAACGCGTCACCGAGCTGGACCGAAGTCACCGCCATCATGCTGATGAACTGGTTCATCTTCCTGGGCGCTGCCGTCGGCGTGCGCGAGAATTACCATATGGGCTTCGACGTGCTGCTCTATATCCTGCCCAAGGGCAGCAAATGGGCGCTGCGCACCCTGTCCGACCTGATCGCGTTCGGCTTCGGCTTCGGCATGGTCTGGTACGGCTGCAAGCTGGTCGGGCTGACCTGGCACACTGTCATCCCGGCGCTCGAACTTCCCGGCGGTTTCGACTATCTGCCGCTGGTTGCCGGCGGCTTTCTGATCTGCCTGTTCTCGGCCGAACGCATCGCGCTGCGCTGGTCCGGCGCCGACATCGACAAGGATATCAATCTCGAAGAAGTGCCGGAAATGCCGGCCGTGCAGGAGGCCTAGATGGAACTCTGGATCCTGTTTGGCGTCTTCACGCTTTTGATGTTTGCCGGCACGCCGATCGCCTTTTGCCTGGGTGCGGCGTCCTTCGCCACCGTGCTTTATCTCGGCCTGCCGCCCCTGGTGGTGTTCCAGCAATTGAAGTCGGGCATGTCGGCGTTCTCGCTGATGGCGATCCCGTTCTTCATCTTTGCCGGCGACCTGATGGTGCGCGGCGGCATCGCGCAGCGCATCGTTTCCTTTGCCGGCTCGCTGGTCGGTCATGTCCGCGGTGGGCTCGGTCAGGTCAACATCATCGCCGCGACGTTGTTCGGCGGCATTTCCGGCTCGGCGGTGGCGGAAGCCGCTGCCGTCGGCGGGCTGATGATCCCGCAGATGAAAGCGCGCGGCTACGGAGCCGACTATGCCGTCAACGTCACCTCGATGGCGGCGCTGATCGCGCTGCTTCTGCCGCCGTCGCAGAACATGATCATCTATTCGATCGCCGGCGGCGGCAAGATTTCGATCGCCGACCTGTTCACCGCCGGTATCCTGCCGGGTCTGCTGTTCGCCGCTTCGCTGATGGTCACCGCCTATTTCGTCGCCCGCAGCCGCGGCTACCCGGTCGAGGCTTTTCCCGGCTTCTCGCGTGTCGGCCAGCTGGCGGTCATCGCCATCCCCGGACTTCTGCTCATCGGGATCATCTTCGGCGGCGTTCGCTCGGGCATTTTCACGGCGACGGAAAGCTCCTGCATCGCCATCATCTACGCTTTGCTGGTCACCGTCTTCGTCTACCGGTCGATGGCCTGGGGCGATTTCGTCCATGCCACAAAGGGCGCGGTGCGCACGACCTCAATGGTGCTGCTGATCATCGGCACGGCGGCCTCGTTCAGCTGGCTGATGGCCTATCTCAAAGTGCCGGTGTTGCTGATCGCAGGCATGAACGCCATCTCCACCGATCCGCTGGTGGTGCTGCTTCTGCTCAACGTCTTGATGCTGCTGCTCGGCACCTTCATGGACATGGGGCCGATGATCATCATCTGCACGCCGATCTTCCTGCCGCTGGTCACCCATTACGGCGTCGACCCCGTGCATTTCGGCGTCATCACCATCCTCAATCTCGGCATTGGCCTCAACACGCCACCGGTCGGCACGGTGCAGTTCGTCGCCTGTGCCGTCGGCAAGATTACGGTCTGGGAAGCGATGCGCTCGATCTGGCCGTTCTATGGCGCGGGCATCGTGGTTCTGGGGCTGGTGACCTATATTCCGGCGATTTCGCTCTGGTTGCCGAGCGTGTTCAAATAGGCGTCTTCAAACAGGGGTGCGATATGGCATCGGATAGCGCTGTTGATCTCAGGGTCGAGAGAAAACCCAAACTGTCGGAGACCGTCGTTGCGGCGATCCGCAAGCAGTTGCAGGCGGGCGAGATCCTGCCCGGCCACAAATTGCCGACCGAGGGCCAGCTGACCGAGACCTTCGGCGTCAGCCGCACCGTCATCCGCGAAGCGCTGGCCAAGCTCGCCGCCGACGGGCTGGTCGAGGCGCGCCAGGGCGCAGGCGTGTTCGTCACCGAGCACATCTCAACGATGTTCGGCGCGCTCGCCGCCGACATGGGCAGCAAGGATTCCATCGCGCTCAATGTGCTCGAAGTGCGCCTGGCCGTCGAAATCGAATCGGCCGGGCTCGCCGCCATTCGCCGCAACGCCGCGCAGGAAGCAGCGATCCAGGAAGCGTTCTTCGAATTCGAACGGCTGCTTCTCAACAGCGAGCCGACCGGTCCGGCCGATCTCGCCTTCCACCGGGCAATCGCCAGCGCCACCAACAACCCGTTCTATGTCGAGATGCTCGATGTGCTCGGACGCCGCGCCATTCCCTGCGACGTGACCTCGCCCTGGTCGACGGAACTTGTGCAATCCGACAGCTATCAGCGCGGGCTGCAGCGCGAGCATCTGGTGATCCTGAATGCGATCACCTCGGGCGACGCCGAAGCTGCGCGCGAGGCGATGCGCGCTCATCTCACCGCCAGCCAAGAGCGCTACCGCGAGCGGCTGCACGCCCGCCAGGTCTACTACGCCGACTCGGTCAAGGCGTCGGCAACCAAATAGCCATTCATTCAGCTGGAGCAGCAATGACTCAAAGTCACCCGCATACCGATTTCACCTCGCGTTTCGCCATCGACCCGGTCGCCGCGGCTTCCATGGGCACCGACGAGCTGCGTCACAATTTCCATATTGACGACCTGTTCCAGCAGGGACGCATCAGCCTGACCTACACCCACTATGACCGCATGATCGTCGGCGGCGCCGTGCCGGCTGCGGCACAACTGCCGCTGGAGGCGATCAAGCCGACGGGCACCAAGAATTTTCTCGACCGCCGCGAGTTGATCATCGTCAACATCGGCGGCGCCGGCTCGGTGACGGCGAATGGCGAGGCCCACCAGTTGCAGGCGCGCGACATGCTCTATCTCGGCATGGGCAGCACCGACGTTTCGTTCGCATCGGCCGATGAGGGCGCACTGGCCAAATTCTATCTGCTCAGCGCGCCTGCGCATCACACCCATCCCAACCGGCTGATCCGCATTGGCGATGCCAAGCGCCTCAATCTCGGCAGCAAGGAAACCTGCAACGAACGCTCCATCTTCCAGTTCATCCATGCCGATGGCGTCAAGACCTGCCAACTGGTGGTCGGTATGACCCAACTGGCGCCGGGCTCGGTGTGGAACACCATGCCTTGCCATGTGCATGACCGGCGCATGGAGGCCTATCTCTATTTCGACCTGCCGGAGACGGCGCGCGTCTTCCATTTCATGGGCGAGCCGGACGAAACCCGCCACATCGTCATGGCCAATGAGGAGGCAGTGCTGTCGCCCGGCTGGTCGATCCATTCAGGGGCAGGCACCTCGAATTATTCCTTCATCTGGGCGATGGCCGGCGACAATGTCGACTACACCGATGTCGACCCGGTGCCGCTGGGCGAACTGCGTTGAGCGGCCCTTCCTCCTTCAGCCTGGCCGGCAAGCGCGTCCTGGTCACCGGCGCAAACACCGGCATCGGCCAGGGCATCGCGGTCTCGATCGCGCGCGCCGGCGGCACCGTCATCGGTGTCGGCCGCTCGGCGATGGACGACACGGAAAGACAAGTCGCGGAAGCCGGCGGCCAGTTCGAGACTGTGCGGTGCGATCTCGCCGATCATGTTGCCGCCAAGGCCATGCTCGACCAGGTGTGGGAGAAGACCGGCCCGATCGACGGGCTGGTCAACAATGCCGGCATCATCCGCCGCGCCGATGCGGTCGATTTCTCGGAAACCGACTGGGACGACGTCGTCGACGTCAATCTGAAGACGCTGTTCTTTCTCAGCCAGGGTTTTGCCAGGCGCGTGCTGACCGACCCGAGGCGGCGCGGCAAGATCGTCAACATCGCCTCGGTGCTGAGTTTCCAGGGCGGCATCCGCGTCGCGTCCTATACCGCGTCGAAACATGGCGCGCTCGGCATAACCCGGCTGCTGGCCTGCGAATGGGCGGCAAAAGGCATCAACGTCAACGCCATTGCGCCCGGCTATATCGAAACCAACAACACCGAGGCGTTGCGCGCCGATCCCGACCGCAGTGCTGCCATCCTGGCGCGCATTCCGGCGGGACGTTGGGGCGGGCCGGAAGACATAGGCGATGCCGCCGTGTTCCTGCTGGCGCCAGCGTCCGACTATATGCATGGCGCGGTGGTTCCCGTGGACGGCGGCTGGCTGGCGCGATGAGGAGATGGTCATGATTGAAGCCAAGATTTTCGCACAGCCCGGCGAGAGCGCGTGGACGCCGACGCCGGACGGCAACAGGCGGCGCGTTCTCGTCTCCACCGATGAGCTGATGATGGTCGAGTTCGGCTTCGACAAGGGCGGCGTCGGCGCGCTGCATTCGCACCCGCATGTCCAGGCCAGCTATGTCGCCGAAGGCCGCTTCGAGGTGACCATCGACGGCCGCACCGCGACCATCGAGACCGGCGGCAGCTTCATCGTGCCGTCCAATCTGGTGCACGGCGTCAAGGCGCTGGAGGCCGGGCGCCTGGTCGACAGCTTTACCCCGCACCGCGCCGATTTCCTGGCCTGACCTTTTTCGGCAATTCCAGAAACAGGAAACCCGCGCCTCCTGGGGAGGCGCGGGCTGTTGCCTGTGCGCTCGTGGCGCAGCGGTACTCGAAACATCGCCGCAGGGTTGGACGGTGCCGCAACATGGTGAAGATAGGTTTAACGATGCCAATCAGGTCGATCGCCGGTGGGGTGTTGCTGCTGCTTGTTGTGGTCACGCAGGGGCTGCGCTAATCGTTCTGTCCACGCCGCTGCTTCGGGCGGCCGATCGAAACATCAGTGATGCAGATATTGACGACAAGCGTGCCGACGCACGATCCCAAACGGCGCGTCCTCAAGGACGTGTTCGGCTTCGACGATTTCCGTCCCGGACAGGCCGCGGTGATGGAGGCGCTGCTTGGCGGCCGCCATGTGCTGGCCGTCATGCCGACGGGTGCCGGCAAATCGCTGTGCTACCAGGTTCCGGCGCTGGTCAAGGGTGGGCTGACCATTGTCGTTTCGCCGCTAGTGGCGCTGATGCAGGATCAGGTCGCGGCACTGCGCCTCGCCGGCGTCGCCGCCGATACGATCAATTCCTCGATCGACCGTGATGCCAATGTCGCGGCATGGCGCCGCGTCGCGTCGGGCCAGACGCGGCTGCTCTACCTCGCGCCGGAACGGCTGATGACCGAGCGGATGCTGGATGCGCTTGCCAGGCTCGATGTCAGCCTGATCGCCATCGACGAGGCGCATTGCATTTCGCAGTGGGGGCCGGCGTTCCGGCGCGAATATGAAGACCTGTCGCAGCTGCGTGGCATCTTTCCCGACGTACCGATCATTGCGGTGACGGCGACGGCGGACGAGACGACGCGGGCAGACATCGAGAGACGGCTGTTTGGCGGGCGTGTCGAAACGCAGGTGCTTGGCTTCGACCGGCCCAACATCAAGCTTGCCATCGAGCCCAAGCAGGACAGCAAGCGGCAGTTGCTCAACTTCATCGAGCGCCATCAGGGGCGCAGCGGCATCGTCTACTGCCTGTCGCGCAAGAAGACCGAAGAGATGGCGGCATTCCTCGAAAAGAACGGCGTCCCCGCGCTCGCCTATCACGCCGGCATGAGCAAGGAGGCGCGTGATGCCAACCAGAACGCCTTCATGACGCTGTCGGGCGTCGTCATGGTGGCGACCATCGCCTTCGGCATGGGGATCGACAAGCCTGATGTCGCGTATGTCTTCCACACCGACCTGCCGGGCAGCCTCGAGGCCTATTACCAGGAAATCGGCCGCGCCGGTCGCGACGGCCGGGCGGCGGAGGCGCATATGCTTTACGGCCTTGGCGACATCCGCATGCGCCGCATGTTCATCGACGACGAGGACGCCGCTGTCGAACACAAGCGCCGCTCGCATGGCCGGCTCGATACGCTGATCGGCTATTGCGAGACGGCCGAGTGCCGCCGCCAGGTGCTGCTCGGTTATTTCGGTGAAGAGGCGGTCCCTTGCGGCAATTGCGACAATTGCCTGGAACAGGCGCCGCGCGCCGACGGCACCTCCGAGGCGCGCCTCATCCTGGCGGCGGTGGCGCAGAGCGGCGAGCGCTTCGGCGCCGGCCATGTCATCGACATCCTGATCGGCCACGAGACTGAAAAGATCGCGGCAAGGGGGCATCACAGGCTGGCAGCCTTCGGCAATGGCGCCGCGCACAAGAAGGATTTTTGGCAATCTATGATTCGCCAGCTGGTCGCGAACGGTTTCCTGATGCCGGACCCGGCCGGCCATGGCGGGTTGGCCATCGCGGACAAGGGCCACGCACTCGGCCGGGGCGAGGTGCCGTTCCAGTATCGGGTCGAGATGCGCACGCGCGCCGCGCGCCGCGCGGCTCGTGCCGGGCAGAGCCCCCAGAGCGAAAATGTAGATGCGTCGCTGCTCGCGACGCTGAAGACGCTGCGGCTGCGTCTGGCCAAGGAACGCCAGGTGCCGGCCTATGTGGTGTTTTCGGATCGTACACTGATCGACATGGCCGAGCGTCGTCCGCAAGACCTCGACGATTTTGCCGGGGTCAACGGCGTAGGTGCGGCCAAGCTCAAGGAGTTCGGCGCGATTTTTGTCAGCGCCATTGCCGCGCACCTTTCCGAGACGCCAGGCTGAAAGGGGTTTTGCTGGACCAAAGCCCGATCCGGCATCAGTACGCCTTCAACTTGCCCGCCCGCTTATCCTTTCATTTTGGCGCTACCCTGCCGTAGGGGAATGGCCTTCCAAATTGTATGGAACCGTGACGACAACACACATTCCTGAATCTATGCGGTCGATTCTTCGGATGTAGCCGTGACTATGGAAACCCGCTGTTGCGCGCGGATGGCGGTTTTCTCGGCCTTGGAGACGCTACCTCGGCAGCCGCTATCCGCTGACCCGAATGGTATGATTCAGACCATCTTTGTTGTTGAAAACCCGCTTTCGACGGGAGTATAAAACTCGAGGTTACCATTGCTTTTCGTATAGAGGCTGTGGTGGAAACGTGGGTCCAATCCGCAAAGCATTGCCTTGCGTGGAAGTGGTCGAAGCCGGCGGCGGATGGTCCGTTCCTGTGGCCAAGGAAGACCAGGAAATTACCCGATCATTCGTGATTGAACCGTTTGCGCTGTCCTATGCTGAGGGCCAGCGGATACGCCTGCATCTCGACAAGTTCGTTCGTCTGCAGAGAGGCTAAGCCTGATGAAAGACCGGTGGGAACCTGACCACCAGTTCATTGAAAGCGCCCGCCGTAGCCAGCTCCGAGCGGAGAGCCAACTGGACTCCCTGCAATCGACCATCGCCGAAACGCGACGCGTCCTAGAGGCTTCACGGAAGCTCTTGGAAAAGTTGCCGAGCGCGAAGACCATACCCAGCCATAGGGAATGGCCGGTGCAGGTTGGGCATGCTTGTGGGGCTTCACCGCACCGGCCACTGCGGGGAGATATGAGGCCCCCCGCGCCGCCTAAGATATAGGCATATTAGCAATCGCGCAATTAACCCTATTGCGCTACCCAGCCGTAGAGGCAAGGAAATCGGAGAAGTTGGTGCCGGTTAACCGCCAGCACGCGAGCAAGTCATTCTGAAAGCATGAAAAACGCGATTTTGCTCGTGCCAATTGAGCGTCTGAAATCTAGTTCCTGCTGCCGATTATCCCTAAGTTAACAGAAATACTTATATTCCCGAAGGGTTGCGAATCAGTCGATTGTCAAGCGCATGCCATGGAGCAAGCAAGGGATCGATCTGAGCAGAAGGGCCGCAGCGGTCGAAGCGCGCTGGGAAATCCGAGCGGCTTCGGCAATTGTCCGCTCTGGCTCGCCCGCTACAACTCGACTCGCGCAGTGTGGACGGAATCACCGGCCATGTGGACGAGAACCATCTGGCGATGTCGTTCACCGAGTTTCGTTCGCGCTACAGCCTTTAAGGGCAAGGTGATCAAGGCGATCGGATCGCCGCCTCAGGCGGCTTCGCGTTCGGCCTGCGCAGTCAGGTCCGGCTCCCGGCGGCTGTACTGCCGCGGCGAACAGCCCATGACGCGCTTGAATGCCGTGCTGAAGGCGCTTTCGGATTCGTAGCCGAGCGCCAGGGCGATGACGGAAACCGGATCGCCGGAATGCATCAGCCGGTCGCCGGCCAGCATCATGCGCCAGCGCGTCAGATAATCCAGGGGTGAGGCCCCGACCGTCTGCTTGAATCTGAGCGCAAAAGTCGATCGCGACATGCCGGCGCGCTCGGCCAGCTTCTGCAATGTCCAGCCATGGGCCGGGTCTTCGTGCATGGCGCCGATCGCCGCGCCGATCTGCCTGTCGGTAAGTGCGAACAGCCAGCCGACATTGCCTTGCGCGGTCATATGCAGGCGCAAGGCCTCGATCAGGATCATGTGGGCGAGGTGCTCGACGATGAGAAAGCCGCCGGGACGCCGCTGGCGCAATTCCTGCATCATCCGCTCCACCGGCCAGCGAAGCGCCGAATGGTCGCTCTCGCCGCGGATGTGGACGATGGGCGGCAGCATCCGCAAGAGGATGCCGGCATGGTCGCCGGACAGCGTGAAGCGACTGCTGACCAGGAGGAAATCGCCGCCGCCATTATGGACGGTGATGCCGCCGGTCCGCGCCGGTGAAAAGATCGTTCGCGCATCGACCGTCGGCAGGCCGAGATCGCTGGCAAGGCGGAAAGGCCGGCCGCGCGGCAACAGGAAGCAGTCGCCCACGTCCAGCCGCACCGCGTCAGGGACGCCCTCGACCGACAGCCAGCATCGGCCGGACACCACGGCGCCGCATTTGATGGCGGCCTGCTGGTCAGGAAACTGGATCGCCCAGTCGCCACCGGTTTCCAGCCCAGCCGACAGGTAATTGCGCGGCTTCAGTAGCGACAGCACGTCTGACAGCGGATCCATGAGCGTTCTCGGACGATTGCGAAGATATCTCGGATTTTACAGTATAGATCGTATGATCTCAACCTTCTATCTCCTTCGCAACGGGCTGCCTGTACGGCCTCGACAAAAACCAAGGAGAAATCATCATGCGTGTGTTCGTTACCGGGGCTACCGGTTTTGTCGGTTCGGCTGTTGTGCGGGAATTGCTCGGGGCGGGCCATCAGGTGCTTGGCCTCGCGCGGTCGGAAGCAGGTGCGGAGTCGATCGTGGCCGCGGGTGCCGAGGCGCATCGCGGCGATATCGAGGATTTCGACAGCCTGCGCAGCGGCGCTGCCCAATCGGATGGCGTCATCCACACGGCCTTCAACCACGACTTTTCGAGATTCGCCGCCAGTTGCGCAGTTGACCAGCGCGCCATCGAAACGCTCGGCGCGGCGCTCGAGGGTTCCGAGCGGCCGCTGCTTGTCACCTCCGGACTCGCCGGTTTTGCGCAGGGAAGGCCGGCAACCGAAGACGACAAACCTGCGCCTCCATCGGTCTCCATGCCGCGCGCTTCGGAAGCAACGGCCGTGGCGCTCGCAGCGCGCGGGGTGCGCGCATCGACGGTGCGGCTGGCGCCGACCGTCCATGGCGAGGGCGATCACGGTTTCGTGCCGATGCTGATTGCCATTGCGCGTGAAAAGGGCGTCTCGGCCTATGTCGGCGACGGCGCAAATCGCTGGGCGGCGGTGCACCGGTTCGAAGCCGCCACCCTGTACAGGCTGGCACTGGAGAAGGGGGCGGGCGGCGTCAGCTATCATGCGGTTGCCGAACAGGGCGTGGCGAGCAAAGAGATCGCCGAGATCATCGGCCGCCGGGTCGGCCTGCCGGTCGTTTCCATAGGCCCCGAGGACGCGGCTGCGCATTTCGGCTTTCTCGGGCATTTCATCGGCAGGGACTTGTCGGCGTCAAGTGAGCAGACCCGCACTGCGCTGGGATGGCAGCTGACCGGGCCGGGGCTTATCGCCGATCTCGATCGTGCCCGCTATTTCGAGGCCTGATCAGGCCGGCCAGTCGCGTTGCATTGCACGACCGACAGCCTGGCGATCAGCGGCAGTGCCAGCAACACGGCCAGACGCAGCCCGCCGAGCGGGCAGCACCGTCGTGCTGCTGGAACCGCCGCCACATCTGTATGGCGGCAAGCAGAACGAACACGGCGTAGGCCGCCCGCAGCCCGGACGACCTGCTCGCCCGTCGCCGGAAAGCCGGCGAAGGCATGGCCTCGTCATGGCAGACCTACCTTGTTACGGGGATGCGCGCGCGATTCCCGCGCCTAGTTAGATATCGCCCTTCCTCACCTTGCCGTAAACGATATTCCGGTTCGAGCCATAGTAGACTTTCGCGTCGAAAGGACTCCCGCCGAGGGCGGCATTGATGATGTCCCACATATCGTCGGCCGAACGTAGGATGAGCGGCCAATCCATGAAAGTCTCCATGTAACCATCCGTCGTTATCTCGTCGCTGAAATTGGCAAACAGGAATTCGCCACCGGGCTTGACGAGTTCCATGGCTCTTTGAAGCAGGCGGACGCCGATGGCACGGGGCAGGTAATCGTAAAGCCCCGATGCGTAGACGAGATCGAATGTGCCAAGGGCGTAGGCGCGGCGCAGGATGCCGCGTACGGAACCCTGGACTGCCTCGACTGCCGTGCCGGCAAAGTCGTGGTTCACCGTGGCTACGCTGACGGGGTCCTGATCCAGGCCGATCCAACGCTGCAGTTTATGCCTGGCCAACGCGTCGGAGCGTTCGGCTTCCCTGAGGTGGCCGCAGGCAATCGCCAGCACCTCAGCCTTTTCCACACTGCTGGCCGTCTCGTCCACGGTCCTGGCCAGAATATCCCGCCGCTCGCGCCCCGCCACCGAACTGGCAGCTTCACTGGTGTACGCATAGATTTGCCGACCAAGTAAGGTCGACGAGGCCACGATCTCGTCGGCGATCGGATGCTTGTAGTAAATATCCAGCAGGCCTGCATCGCCCGAATACCCGCGCGGTTTTTCGACCGACCACCGCGTGAACGGGTCCTGGAGCAAATATTCCGCGACCCGATGCTGCTGAGCCAAAGGAACGAGTTTCTGCCAAACCGCGGTAGCAACCTGCCGGCGGAGCTTGTGGAGTCGCCCCGCCAAACGATGGACGACGGGGGCGGCCGGTTTGTTTCGCGCAAAGGCTTGATGAGCAAGGTCCAGTATCAGGGCGAGCTGGGCCGTGCTGTCCCTCAACTCGTCGGAGTCAGCCGCCTCTTCGGAGGTCGCAACATGTTTCTTCATCAGCCTGGTGGTGACCAGGCTGTATTGGTCGAGCTGCAGTTTTGGCTTGATAGGCATGCCGTTTACTCTCCGGTTTACCGCCCCGGTCCCCGGCCAGCAGCATAGGTGCGCCGCCAACCAATGCTAACAATTTTAATAAAATTTTAGTAAAATTTGGATCAACGGAATGGCCATCAATCCTGCAAACTGGCTAAATCCGAACCGCCCGTTTACCCTCGGTTAGCGACATCTGACTTTTCTTGCGGACAGGGACGTCTTCATTCCCCGACCGCAGGCGACGTCGGCTGTTGCATTCGCTACTGCAGATCGCGGAGGAGCGTTGCGATGCAACTGAGCGAGGACGTTGCCCAGAAGGTGGCGGCAGCGATTGGACGTCCGCGGTGGCATTCCGCCGATCCGGAACTGCTGGCACTGTTCCTGCAGAAGGATGCCGATGAGAATCGCAGTCTTGTGCGATGGGGTATTGCGGCTGCTGTATTCAGCTATGTGGCCTATGGCCTTTTCGATTGGTTTCTCTTTCCGGATGTCGCCGGCCGGCTTGTTTTGACGCGCGTTACGCTAGGGATCACTTCCCTGGCGCTTGTCGAATTTGTCGCCCGACGGGGCTTTGGCCTTGCCACCTTGCACCTTGTAGCAGCGCTGGCGATTGTCTCCGGTGCCCTTGGGTGGCTCGTCTCCGCTGTTGGAACAGAGCATCAGGATGCCCTCTCCCATTTCATGGTTTTTGGCACCGTGTTCATCCTGGGTGCGAATCTGTTCTTCAACTTCCGTTTTTGGCTTTCAGCCCTTGCCTCCGCGACGGTCGCCGCAAGCTTTGTGTACGCCGCGATGTTCTCCCTTCAGGCCGACATCGCCGGTCGGGTCGTGTTGTCGGCCTATTTCGTGAACTGCCTCGTCTTGTCGCTTTATCTTTCGTGGCGGCTGAGCCTGGAGCGTTACCAGACCTTCCTGCACGCGCTTCGGGCACAATTCCAGGAGCAGGCTGCTATCAAGAAGGGGCAAAAGCTAACCGAAATCGCCGACACCGATCCGCTCACGGGAATGAAGAACCGCAGGGCGATCATTCGAGAATTCTCGGAGCTGCGCGAAGACTGGGCCGCGGACGACGACGAGATAGGGCTCATTCTGATCGACGTCGACTACTTCAAAAGGTTCAATGACGGACTTGGTCATCAGGCCGGCGACGATTGCCTGATCAAACTCGCCCATGTCCTCTCCGAGATGGCGGCTGCCAACAACGCCATCGCGGCCCGCTATGGCGGAGAAGAATTCGTCATTCTCTGCAAGGTCACCGGGCGGGCTCACCTTCATGAGATAACGAAGAAATTCTGTCGCGCTGTAGAGGATTTGGATATCTACCACCCTGATCGGGGCGACAAGCTCAACATCGTAACGATCAGTGCCGGGGCGTCGTTGACGCGCGCCGATCAGAGCATAGAGCTTAGAATCCTGCTGCAGGAAGCTGACCGCGCGCTCTACGCGTCCAAGTTTGCCGGTCGGGCTACGTTCACGATTTACGACCCGCATGCCACCAGCCAGGATCGCTCCGGCGAAAATCTTTCAGAACTGCTGAAGGTGGCAGTTTCCAACCAGCTCGTTTCTGTCGCCTACCAGCCAATTCGCGAGCTGGCGTCGGGACGCGTGCTGGGCCACGAGAGTCTGATGCGGGTATGCGACTTCGACGGCACCATGATCAGTCCGTCCGTATTCATACCCGTTGCCGAGCAGACCGGAGCGATCGTGGAACTGGGTACGTGGCTGATCGATCGAGCCTGCGGTGACATGGCGGAATACGGATTGGGCTCGGTCGTGACGGTGAACGTCTCCGTTCTTCAGCTCAAGGCTCCTAACTTTTCACTCCGGATCACCGAGATTCTTGGCAGGCACGGCCTTGCGCCCCAGAAACTGGCCATCGAAATCACCGAAGGCAGTGACATCTTTCTGGAGGCGCAAGCGGTAAGAAACGTGGAGCGGTTGCGAAAACTCGGCGTTCAGATCTGGCTGGACGACTTCGGAACGGGATTTGCCGGCTTGACATGGCTCCGCCGCTTCAAATTCGACGTGGTCAAGATTGATCGCAGCTTCCTCCACGATTGCCAGACGTCTCGTGGCTTGAGCCTGTTGCGGGACATGGTCGGGCTGCTTCGCAATCTCGGCCATGTCGTGCTCGCCGAGGGCGTCGAAACGGAGGAGCAGTACATATTGCTGCAGCGCCTGGGGGTAAATTTGATGCAGGGCTTCCTCACCGGGCATCCAGTCCCGATCGAAGAGGTTAACCAAATAAGGCAAGGCCTTGTTGCCTAGCGGCAGCCTCTACGCTGAAGCTTCGGAGGGCATCCTGCTTCGTTCCGGTCCCCCCTACGCTACTTCGTAGCTTCGGGCGACACTCCTACGCCCAGATGCGGTTCCGGGTGGCCTGCCACCCGAAGCCCGCAGGGCGTAGGGTGGCGGAGAGGGAGGGATTCGAACCCCCGATGGGCTTGCACCCATGCCGCATTTCGAGTGCGGTGCATTCGACCACTCTGCCACCTCTCCGCGGTCATGGTCGGCCGTTGCCGGCGCGGCGCACTAGATAACGGCTGGGCGGGCAGGTTACAAGGCCAAATCCGCGGGGAAATTCAGCTTCCTGTGCGGGCTTTGCCGGGAGGGCTGCGCCGCGGCCACGTCGGCAGATAGGCCAACCGGTCTCGACCAGAGGGATCGGGCGCGGCAAGGAGGCCGCATGGCCAAGGAATCCGGCCGTTTGCCTTGACTCGTACCGAACCTTCGGTTAGGGGAAGCGCGCAATCGGCGTGGAGGGTTCTTCCACGCCGCTTGTTTTTCGAACCCGCAGACTGACAAAAAGACGGCCGAACCGCGTGACGCGGCTCATCGAGGCCGACCGAACAGCGAAAGGCAAAAAATGTTCGCAGTCATTAAAACGGGCGGTAAGCAGTATCGCGTTGCCGCCAACGATCTCCTGAAGATCGAGAAGCTCGAAGCCAATGTCGGCGATATCGTCGAAATCGGCAGCGTCCTCGCCCATGGCGAAGGCGAAAATGTCACCTTCGGCGCCCCGTTCGTCGATGGCGCTCTGGTCACGGCGGAAGTCGTCGAGCAGGGCAAGAACCGCACCGTCATCGCTTTCAAGAAGCGCCGCCGGCAGAATTCGCGCCGCAAGATCGGCCACCGCCAGCTTCTGACCACCGTGCGGATCGCCGAGATCCTGCTGGGTGGCGCCAAGCCTTCCAAGAAGGCCGCAGCCAAGGTGGAAGCCAAGGAAGTCAAGGCTGACGTAGCGCCCGAGGCGAAGGCCGAGGCCGCGACGAAGGAAGCCAAGGCGAAGAAGGAAGCCAAAGCCGAGGTTGCTCCGAAGGATGAAGCCAAGACGGAGGCCGCCGTCGCCGCGCCGCTGTTCAAGGCGCCGAAGGGCGAGCCGGACGATTTGGCCGTGATCAAGGGCATCGGCCCGGTTGCCGCCGGCCAGCTGCACGAGCAGGGCATCACCACCTTCGCCCAGCTTGCCAAGCTGTCGGACAAGGACGTGGCCAAGATCGACGCGCACATGCCCTTCAGCACCGACCAGATCAACGACTGGCGCGAGCAGGCCAAGGAACTGGCGAAGAAGTAAAACGAACCGGCGACAAGGTCGCCGGATCGGACTTGAAACGGAACGCGAACGCGTTCATAAGACCATTCAAGCGCCCCAGGGCGCATCGGAGTTAGTTAGATGGCACACAAGAAAGCTGGCGGCTCGTCGCGCAACGGTCGCGACTCGCATTCCAAGCGTCTGGGCGTGAAGAAGTTCGGCGGCGAAGCCGTCATCCCGGGCAACATCATCATCCGTCAACGCGGCACCACCTGGCATCCCGGCGTCAATGTCGGCATGGGCACGGACCACACCCTTTTTGCGCTCGAGACCGGCGCAGTCACCTTTAACAAAAAAGCCAACGGCCGAACCTACGTATCGGTCAACCCGATTACCAAAGCCGCGGAGTAGCCGGTTCCGCACTATAAAACCGGCGCCCATCTCGGGAACCGGTGTCTGGCCAAACCAGTGAATGGAGCCAGGAAAAGGATCAGGGGAGATGGGTTTTCCATCTCCCCTTTTTTCTTGCCTGGAGGACGTCGAATGGTTGCCGAAGCGGAAGACACCGAAGACGAAAGTTACGCGATAGATTGCCCGGTGCTGGCCACGGAGCGGCTGGTGATGCGCGCCCCGTGTGAAGCCGACATCGCGCAACTGGTCGAGCTTGCCGACAACCGTCACGTCGCCGAGATGCTGGCCCGCATGCCGCACCCCTATGGCGAGGCCGAGGCACGCGCCTTCCTGGCTATGACCCGGTCGCGCCGGGCCGGCATCGCCTACGCCCTGACGCTCGCCGGCACCGACATTTTCGTCGGCTGCGCCGGCCTCAACATGACCGATCGAGGGCTGGAACTCGGCTACTGGATCGGCGAGCCCTATTGGAAGCGCGGCTATGCGACGGAGGCCGCGCACGCGTTGGTCGACCTTGCCTTCCAACGGACGTCGATCCACGTGCTGCAGGCTTCGACGCGGGTGATCAATCCGGCCTCGCGCCGGGTCATCCACAAATGCGGCTTCCAGTATGCCGGCCAGGGCATGCTGAACTCGATCGTCGCCGGCCAGGTGCCGGTCGAGCGGTACCGGCTGGACAGAAAGACCTGGATCAGTCTTCGAAACTGGGTGCATTTCTAGGTGTTTTGATATTCAGGTGAGGCCGGCCTGCAAACGCGGGTCTTATGCGCTTCCGGTGCACGTACTTAAGTACACTCCGCTCCGGTTCTCGAAAACCAGTGTTTTCGGCTCGGCCTGACCTGAATCTCAACACCTAGGCGCGTGCCTCCAAACGACAGGTTTGGAAACGTTGGTTGTGGATCGGGCTCAACTCAGCCCATCTCGACCCAAATCGGGAGATGGTCCGAACCGACCGCTTGCGGGTCGACCCACAGGCGCTTCAGCGATCCGGCGAGCGAGGCCGAGGTAAAGATGTAGTCGATGCGCTTGTGGCGGCTTGTGTCTTCGGGTCGCGTGGGATCGACCCAGGTGACGACGTCTGGTGTGTTCAGGCGCTGGGCGACGTCGACGGCGAGATCGGCGGTCAAGGGCATGCCGAATTCATGGTCCGGGCGGCCGACGAGTTCGACATATTCGGGCGAGCCGGGCAGCATGTTGAAGTCGCCCATGACGATGAAGGCTTCGGGATAGGGCAGGTCCGGCAGGCCGATCTCGGGAATGCCGGAGAGACCGCCGCCCTCGAAGGCATAGTTCAACAGGCGCTGGCGCAGGAAACGGATCTGGCTGGCGCGCTCAACCGGACTGCGATGGTCGAGATGCGTGGAATAGAAGCGGATGAAGCCGAGCGGGGTCTCGACCAGCGCCTCGAGTGCGCCGCGCTGGAAGTTCATCGCCTCAAGGCTGCGGCTGCGCGGCAAAAGCAGATTGCGCGACAGATGGATCGGCGTCTTCGACAGCACCATGTTGCCGAGCTGGAAAGTGGTGGTGATGGCGCGGCCGGCCTCCAGGCGCGAGCCGACATTGACCTCGAAATTGCTGCCGTAGGCGGCAAAATATTCGGGCAGCGCCTCACCGATCTCGGCGACCATGTCGCGGTTGCCGTTCCTCGGATTGTTGCGGGTCACTTCCTGCAGCGCGATCACGTCGGCGCCGCGAACCGCCTCGGTGATGCGGCCGAGATCGTAGCGGCCATCCAGACCGATACCGTACTGGATGTTGTAGCTCACAACCTTCATTCCCGCGCCCCTCAAGGTCCGTCCGCGAACACTGCTACCGCGTCCCCGACAAAAGGGCATCCGGCGCTTTAGTCGCAAAACGGCCTCGCCCTTGGCCGCGCCTTGGTTTAGAGCAAGGCGCAAGATCTAAAGCAAAGCCGCAAGGCCAACAGAAACTGCGTAGTCCAATGAAATTTCTCGATCAAGCCAAGGTTTATATCCGCTCCGGCGACGGTGGCGCCGGCTCTGTGTCGTTCCGGCGCGAAAAATTCATCGAGTTCGGCGGCCCGGATGGCGGCGACGGTGGCCGCGGCGGCGATGTCTGGCTGGAAGCGGTCAATGGGCTGAACACGCTGATCGACTATCGCTACCAGCAGCACTTCAAGGCCAAGACCGGTGTCCACGGCATGGGCCGCAACATGACCGGCGCCAAGGGCGCCGATGTGACGCTCAAGGTGCCGGCCGGAACCCAGGTGTTTGCCGAGGACAATGAGACGCTGATCTGTGACCTGACCGTGGTCGGCCAGCGCTTCCTGCTGGCCAAGGGCGGCAATGGCGGCTTCGGCAACCAGCATTTCAAGACCTCGACCAACCAGGCGCCTCGCCGCGCCAATCCGGGCCAGCCCGGCGAAGAGATGAATGTCTGGCTGCGGCTGAAGCTGATTGCCGACGCCGGCCTGGTCGGGCTGCCCAATGCCGGCAAGTCGACTTTTCTGGCAACCGTCACCGCAGCCAAGCCAAAGATCGCCGACTACCCCTTCACCACGCTGCATCCAGGTCTCGGCGTTGCCCGCATCGATGCGCGCGAATTCGTCATCGCCGACATTCCGGGCCTCATCGAGGGCGCGCATGAGGGTGTCGGCATCGGCGACCGGTTCCTCGGCCATGTCGAGCGCACGCGTGTGCTTTTGCATCTGGTTTCGGCGCAGGAGGAAAATCCGGGCAAAGCCTATAAGACCGTGCGCGCCGAGCTCGACGCCTATGGCAATGGGCTGATCGAGAAGGTCGAGATCGTGGCGCTCAGCCAGGTCGATATCCTCGATGCCGATGAGCGCAAGAAGAAGGTTGCGTCGCTCAAACGCGCTGCCGGCCGCGCGCCGATGCTGCTGTCGGCGGCCACCGGCGAGGGCGTCGAAGCGGTGCTGCGCGCGCTGATGGCGGTTGTCGGCGAAGCGCGCGACAGGGCTGCCGCTCCCGTCGAGACCCGCTGGGACCGATAGCGATGACGGCGCAGTCGCTGACAAAATACCGGCGCATCACGGTCAAGATCGGTTCGGCCTTGCTGGTCGACCGCACCAGCGGCCTGAAGCGCGACTGGCTTGCCTCGCTTGCCGAGGATATTGCGGTGCTGGCCAATGGTGGCGCCGAGATCCTGGTCGTGTCCTCCGGCGCCATTGCGCTCGGCCGCACCATTCTCGGTCTCGGCAAACGGGCGCTGAAGCTGGAAGAAAGCCAGGCGGCTGCGGCCGTCGGCCAGATCGCGCTGGCCGGCGCGTGGTCGGACGCGCTGGGCAAGGGCGCGCTGAAATCAGGCCAGATCCTGCTGACGCTCGGCGACACCGAAGAGCGCCGCCGCTATCTGAATGCCCGCGCGACGATCTCGACGCTGCTCAAGATGAAGGCGGTGCCGGTCATCAATGAGAACGACACGGTGGCGACCTCCGAAATCCGCTATGGCGACAATGACCGGCTGGCGGCCCGGGTGGCGACGATGATGGGCGCCGACCTGCTGGTGCTGCTCTCCGACATTGACGGGCTCTATACGGCGCCGCCGGCGCGCGATCCCGATGCAAAATTCATTCCGGTGGTCGACCGCATCACGCCCGATATCGAGGCTATGGCCGGGGCGGCCGCATCCGAACTGTCGCGCGGCGGCATGCGCACCAAGCTCGATGCCGGCAAGATCGCCACCGCCGCCGGCACCGCCATGATCATCACCTCGGGCACCAGGCTGTCGCCACTGATGGCGATCGAGCGTGGCGAGCGCGCCACCTTCTTCAGGCCGAGCGCCAATCCGGTGAAAGGCTACAAGACCTGGATCGCCGGCCAGCTCGAACCGGCCGGGCGGCTCACCGTCGACGCCGGCGCCATCGGCGCGCTGCTGTCCGGCAAATCTTTGCTGCCGGCCGGCGTCAGGCTGGTCAGCGGCAATTTCTCGCGCGGTGACACGGTGGCCATCCTGTCGCCGGAAGGGCGCGAGATCGCGCGCGGGCTTGTTGCCTACGATGCCGCCGATGCCGTAAGGATCGCAGGCCTGAAGACAGCGGAGATCGAAACCGTGCTCGGCTACGAGGCGCGCTCGGCGATGATCCACAGGGACGATCTGGTGGTGAGCGATCCGGGTGACCAGATACGGGCTGCCGGCCAGGTATGGGCCGGGGGCGAGGTAAGCGGAGGATGAGACATGCTGAAGTTGCATGAACAATCCGGGGATGACACCGTCGCGCTGATGGCTGATATCGGCCGCCGTGCCCGCGCGGCCGCCCGACCGTTGGCGATTGCGACCGCCGCCGCCAAGGATGCCGCACTTCTCGCCATGGCCGACGCGATCATCGCGCGCCAGCAGCAGATTCTCGATGCCAACGCCATCGATGTCTCTAACGGACACGAATCGGGCTTGTCCGGCTCCTTCATGGACCGGTTGAAGCTCGATCCGGCGCGCACCCGTGCCATGGCGGATGGCATCCGTGAAATCGCCGAGCTCAGGGACCCGGTCGGCGATGTGATTGCCGCCTGGGATCGCCCCAACGGCCTGCAGATCGAGCGCGTGCGCACGCCGCTCGGCGTTGTCGGCGTCATTTATGAAAGCCGGCCGAATGTGACGGCGGATGCCGGCGCGCTCTGCCTCAAGGCCGGCAATCCGGTGATCCTGCGCGGCGGCTCGGACTCGCTCAATTCGTCCGCCGCCATTCATGCCTGCCTGGTCGAGGGGCTGAAGGCCGCCGGCCTGCCGGAAGACGCCATTCAGCTGGTGCCGACCACCGACCGCGCCGCCGTCGGCGAGATGCTGAAAGGGCTTGGCGGCAATCTCGACGTCATCATTCCGCGGGGCGGCAAGAGCCTGGTCGGGCGCGTCCAGAGCGAGGCGCGGGTGCCGGTCTTTGCCCATCTTGAAGGCATCTGCCATCTCTACATCGACCGCTCGGCCGATCTCGACATGGCGGTCAGGATCGCCGTCAACGCCAAGATGCGGCGCACCGGTGTCTGTGGCGCTGCAGAGACTTTGCTGGTCGACCGCGCGGTGGCCTCCACACATCTGGTGCCGATCCTCGACGCGCTGCGCGCGGCAGGCTGCGAGATCCATGCCGATCAGGAAGTCATGAAGCTGTTCTTCGACGCCAAGCCGGCGACCGATGCCGACTGGGTGACCGAATATCTCGACGCCATCATCGCGGTAAAACTGGTCGACGGGATTGCCGGCGCCATCGACCATATCGAGACGTTCTCCTCACACCACACAGAGGCGATCATCGCCGAGGATGCAAAGGCTGTGCAGCGCTTCTTCAGCGAGATCGACTCGGCGATTCTCCTGCACAATGCCTCCACCCAGTTCGCCGATGGCGGCGAGTTCGGCATGGGCGCCGAGATCGGCATCGCCACCGGCAAGATGCACGCGCGCGGACCGGTTGGTGTCGAGCAGCTGACCTCGTTCAAATACCGCGTGCGCGGGTCGGGACAGGTGAGGCCTTGAATCATTCGCGTCAGGGCTTGAGGCATTGAGCCCAGACACCCCCCTCTGTCCTGCCGGACATCTCCCCCGCAAGGGGGGAGATCAGGTTTTTCTTCCGCTTTCGCCAATCACTAACGTTGCAAGAAAAGTGCCTTTGCCGAAGCTGCTGATCTCCCCCCTTGCGGGGGAGATGCCCGGTGGGGCAGAGGGGGGTGCCTAGCACCATGCTGTCGTCCCTTCAGCCCGCCATCCCCTCGCACTACCTCCGCATGCCGCATGCCGAAAAGGGCCTTGCCGTCGGTCTGTTCGGCGGCTCGTTCAACCCGCCGCATGCCGGCCATGCGCTGGTGGCGGAAATCGCGCTCAGGCGGCTGGCGCTCGACCAGCTATGGTGGATGGTGACGCCAGGCAATCCGCTGAAGAGCACCAGGGAATTGGCGCCGCTGAGCGACCGGCTGCTCCAGTCGGAGCAGATCGCCAAGAACCCGAAGATCAAGGTCACCGCCTTCGAGGCGGCGTATCATATTCGCTTCACCGCCGACACGCTGGCGCTGGTCAAGGCACGCAATCCCGGCGTCGACTTCGTCTGGATCATGGGCGCCGACTCACTTCGCGATTTCCACCGTTGGCAGCGCTGGCGCCAGATCGTCATGACCTTCCCCATCGCGGTCATCGACCGCCCGGGCGCGACGCTGTCCTTCCTGTCCTCGGTCGTGGCCAAGACGTTCGACTATGCCCGCGTCGACGAGGGTGATGCGCCCCGGCTCGCGCGCATGAAGGCGCCGGCCTGGACCTTCATCCACGGCCCACGCTCGTCGCTGTCATCGAGTGCTATTCGCCAGCAAGCCAAGGGGTAACTCCGTAAGACCAGATCGCCGATGTCGCTTTTACGGCGGCCTTTCGCGATTGGCTGGGCGATGCTGCGCTGGATATGGCCACTTCAGTGAACCAGACCGACATCGACCCCAATCATGGCGCCCCGCCGGCGCCCGTGATCGCCATTGCCAGCGTAATCGTGTCGATGGCGCTGATCGCGGTCGGCAATGGGTTGATGTTCGCCTATATCCCGGTCCGGCTTGGCGTCGAGCGCTTCGATCCGACCTGGGCCGGGCTGATCATCACCGGCCTGTCGGCCGGCGGGCTTGCCGGCTGTATCCTGACCGGGCCGCTGGTGCGCCGCGTCGGGCACGCCCGCGCCTTCATGGTGCTGTCGGCGCTGATAGCGCTGTCGAATGCTGCCATTGGCGCCGGCACCTACCCGCTGCTGTGGATCGCGGCACGCGCGCTTTACGGTTTTGCAATATGCGGCCTGTTCATCGTCGCCCAGAGCTGGCTCAACGATGCCGTCGCAAACGCCATTCGCGGCCGGGTGATGGCGGTGTTTTACGTCGCCTATGTCGCCGGACTTGGCGTCGGCTATGCCCTGCTGGCGGCGGTCGACATCGCGACGGCGCAGGCGCCGCTGATCGGCATTGCCTTCACCGCAGTGTCGATCCTGCCGGTCGGCATGACGCGGTTGGCTCAACCGCCGCCACCTCGCGCAGCCTCCGTGGCGCTTGGCCGCGCCTGGCGGATCTCGCCGGTCGGCGTGGCCGGCATGCTGGCCGTCGGCGGTCTGTCGATGGCGATCGCCGGGTTCGCACCGATCCATGCCACGGCCAAAGGCTATAGCCAGGCCGATGTGGCGCTGCTTTTGTCGGCGATGCCCGTCGGCACGCTGATCCTGCAGATACCGCTCGGCTGGATTTCCGACCGTACCGATCGCCGTTACGTGCTGGCCGGCGCTGCGGCACTGGCCATCGTCGCCGGTATTCTGGCCATCGGCTTCGACGGCGGCGCGCTGATGGTGCTCGTGGTGATCTACATCGTCTGGGACGGCGCCTCGGAATCGATCTATTCGCTGGCCAGCGCGCATGCCGCCGACCGCGCCGGCAAGGACGACATGGTGGCGCTGTCGAGTTCGTTGCTGTTTGCCTGGTCGCTGTCGGGGTTCATCGTGCCGGGTATCGTGACGGCCCTGTCGGCTGTCTATGGCACGCAGGCCTTCATTTATGTGGCCATCGTCATCGCCACTGTCTTCTGCCTGTTCGTGCTGTGGCGAGTGGCCACCACGCGCGCCGTCCCCGCTACGGAGACCAGCAGTTTCGCGCCGATGTCGGCGCAGGCGCCGCTGCCGGTGGAGCTCGCCTACGCCCCGGAAGATAAGCGCTGAACGGTTTCACAGCTCCTACTGCCTGGTGGCGGCAGTTTCCTGTCGAGCCTCCGGCGGAGGTGCGGGAACCGAAATGGCTTCGGCGTCGAACGCCTGCTTGACGCGTTTGGTGAGATCGATCTGGGTGGCGAAGAAATCCGCCGCCGTGGTCCAGTAGCGCAAGGTGATGGCGACGCTGGCATCGCCCACCGTGGCGACGAAGGCGATCGGCGCCGGCTCTCGCTTGACGCGGCGCTCGCCGCCGGCAACGCCCAGCATGGTTTTCTGCGCCAGGTCGATGTCGTTCCAGGAGCCGATGCTCAGCGTGATGTCTCCGCGGCGCACACCGTTGCGGGTAAAATTGCGCACCGGCTGGTTCCACAGCGTCGAATTGGGCGCCAGCACATAGACGCCGTCTGTCGTGCGGAGCTTGGTGGCGAACAGGCCGATTTCCTCGACGGTGCCGGAAATGGCGCCGACCTCGACATATTCGCCGATGCGGAATGGCCTGAGCGCCAGAAGCATGATGCCTGCGGCGATGTTCTGCAGCGTGCCTTGCAGCGCCAGGCCGATTGCCAGCCCGATGGCGCCGATGGCGGCGATGATCGAGGCCGTCTGAACGCCGAACTGGCCGAGCACCATGATGACCACCAGGATCAGGATGGCGTAGCGCACGATCTTCGAGAAGAAATGGCGCAGCGTCGCGTCGAAACCATGGATATGGCCGAGGCCGGCTGAGATCGATCGTTCTGCGAGCCCGGCGACGAGATAGCCGACGACCAGCAGGATGATGGCGCCGATGGCGGAGAAGGAATAGGAAACGATCAGTGTGCTGAGTTGCGCAAGGCCAGCCTGCACGGTGAGCAGCGTGTTCTGGGGGTCGATTGGCATCAGGAAAATCCGTTTGGGGGGTGTGTCGATAACCCCTGCCGCGGCCATGGGTTCCGATTTTTCTCAAGGCTCCGGAACCGGAAGTCTTGCACTGCGTTCGCGGTGGCAGGGCCTCCCGTCTTGAAACTGCAAGGGAACTCTGCCTATCTATAGGGTGTCACCTGATTTCGTGGGTGATTTGGTTGTTCTTGCTGCGAAAGGAAATACACTGAGAACAGCATTGCGGAAGAAGGCTGACATCATGCCTTCGCCGGCCAGGATCAGCGTAGATGACGCCGTGTCCCGTGCCATCAAGACAGTCCTTGCCAGTCTGGAAGACTCCAAGGCCGAAAATATTGTCTCAATCGACATTCAGCGGAAATCGAGCCTCGGCGACTATATGGTCATCGCGTCGGGCCGGTCGCACCGTCATGTCTCGGCTGTCGCCGACCACCTCCTCAAGGCGCTCAAGGATGCCGGTCTCGGCACGGCGCGCGTCGAGGGGCTGTCCGGCGCCGACTGGGTCCTGATCGATTCAGGCGACATCATCGTCCATGTCTTCCGCCCAGAAGTCCGCGAATTCTACAATCTTGAAAAGATGTGGCAGGCGCCGGACCTCGAGGAAGAGACCTTGCACTGAGCTCCGTCTCATGTCGTAACCATCCTGGGTGCGACATGGATTGAAAGCTCGCCGAGGCAGGGATGAAGATAGCAGTTCATGCCGTGGGCCGGATGAAGACCGGCCCCGAGAGAGAACTCGCCAACCGCTATTTCGAGCGTTTCGCCAAGAGCGGCCCGGCGATCGGGCTCGAATTCTCTGGTGTCGCCGAGATCGCCGAGGGACGCGCCCAGAACCCCAATGAGCGCCGCCGCGAGGAAGGCCAGAAGCTGCAGGCACAGTTGCAGCCGGGCACGGCGCTGTTCCTGCTCGACGAACGCGGCAAGAACCTGTCCTCAGACGATTTCGCCAACCGTATCGGCCAGTTGCGCGACGGCGGCCGCAAGGCGCTGGTCATCGCCATTGGCGGCGCCGACGGGCACGACCAGTCGATTCGCGACCAGGCTGAGCTGATAGTCTCGTTCGGCGCGGCGACCTGGCCGCACCAACTGGTGCGCGTCATGCTGGGCGAGCAGCTCTATCGGACGGCAACGATTCTTTCGGGACATCCCTACCACCGTTCGTAAATCAGTGGGTCGAGGGTCAATCGTCCGGATTTCCGCCCCAATGCGCGGCTGTTTTGTGCTAGGCTTCGGTTCGATCATGGTTGATGGTTCGTTAACGAAGCCACGCATAGAGTCGGGCTTCAATGGCTGACAACGGGAAATCACGAACGGGCTTCCGGCACGCGCGCTGCGGCATCGCTGCGGCGGTGGTTTTGCTGTCGCTCGGGCTTGCGCGGGCCGAAAATACGCTGGACGTGGCGCCCGACCCCGATCTGAGCCGTGCCGAATATGAGAAGGTGTCGGCCGAGATCACGCTGTCGTCCGAACGGCTGGCCAAGCTCGCCGCCGACATTGCTTCGGTCAAGAAGGACCATGCCTCGATCACCGCGGCGCTTATCCAGTCGGCTATGACCGAGCAGAAGCTCGGCCAGGACATCGAGGATATCGGCGCCAGGCTCGAAGGACTGAAGGGCGAGGAACAGAAGATCCGTGTCTCGCTGGCGGCGCGGCGCGACGTGCTGGCCGAGGTGCTGGGCGCGCTGCAGCGCATGGGGCTCAATCCGCCGCCGGCGATCCTGGTCAAGCCGGAAGACGCGCTGTCGTCGGTGCGCAGCGCCATCCTGCTCGGCGCAGTGGTGCCGGAACTGCGCCAGCAGACCGACAAATTGCTGGCCGACCTCAGGGAACAGACCCGGGTGACGGCCTCGATCGAGGCCGAGCGGACGCGGCTGACGGCGGCGGTCGGCGAGCAGACGGCGGAAAAGAAACGCCTCTCCATGCTGCTCGAAGCCAAGCAGAAGCTCGAGGCGGACACCTGGACGGCGATGGCCGCTGAAAAGCAGCGGTCCCAGGCGCTTGCGGCCAAGGCCGGCAGCCTGAAAGAGCTGATCGCTTCGCTTGAAGCCGACAAGAACCGCAAGGCGGCGGATGCCGTCAAGGCAGGCGAACAGAAAGCGGCCGACAGCGATAAGCCGGACGCCGATAACGCCGATGCAGGCACAACCGCGTCGACGGAGCTGGCTTCGCTGCCCGTGCCGGAAGGCAACCGCCTCACCGCCGCTGCGCCGTTTTCGGCACTTCAGGGACAAGTCTCGCTGCCGGTCACCGGCAAGATCAAGCTGCGTTTCGGGGCCGATGACGGTAACGGCGCGGTGATGCTTGGCGACATGGTTGCGACACAATCGGGAGCCATCGTCACGGCACCGGCGGACGGAAATGTGCTTTATGCGGGGCCTTTTCGCTCCTATGGTCAACTCTTGATCCTCAATGCGGGAGACGGCTATCATGTCGTCCTGGCGGGGATGAGCAGAATCAGCGTCGCGTCTGGCCAGTCGGTGCTCGCAGGAGAGCCGGTCGGCGCGATGGGAGAGGCCCGGGTGGCAAGCACCTCGGCCTCGAAGAATGGAAATGCCACGCCGGAACTCTATGTCGAGTTCCGCAAGGATGGAAAACCCGTCGATCCGACCCCATGGTGGGCGGACCGCTTCTCTGGAAGGACGTGAAATGATGCGGAAACTGTCGCTTCTTATTGCCGGTGCGCTGATGGGCGCGTCAGCGATGAGCCTGGTCTATGGCGCGCCCGGCTCGACGGCGAACGCTGCAGGCTCCGAGACATATAAGCAACTGGCGATCTTCGGCGACATCTTCGAGCGCGTGCGGGCGCAGTATGTGACGCCGCCGGACGACAAGTCGCTGGTCGAAAACGCCATCAACGGCATGCTCACCTCGCTCGACCCGCACTCCTCCTACATGAATGCCGAGCAGGCGCAGGACATGCGTGTGCAGACCAAGGGTGAGTTCGGCGGCCTTGGCATCGAGGTCACCATGGAGAACGACCTGGTCAAGGTGATCACGCCGATCGACGACACCCCGGCTGCCAAGGCAGGCGTGCTGGCCGGCGACTATATCGCCAAGATCGACGGCCAAGAGGTTCGCGGCCTGACGCTCAACGATGCGGTCGAAAAGATGCGCGGCCTGGTCAACACGCCGATCAAGCTGACCATCCTGCGCCAGGGCGCCGACAAGCCGATCGAGCTGACGGTGGTGCGCGATATCATCAAGGTCAAGGCGGTCAAGTTCCGGGTCGAGAACGACATCGGCTACATGAAGATCACCTCCTTCACCGAAAAGACCTATGACGACCTCGAGAATGCCATCGACACCATCAAGAAGCAGGTGCCGAACGACAAGCTCAAAGGCTATGTGCTCGATCTGCGCCTCAACCCGGGCGGCCTGCTCGACCAGGCGGTGAGCGTGTCCGACGCCTTCCTCGACCGTGGCGAGATCGTCTCGACCCGCGGCCGCGACCCGAAGGACGTCACACGCTTCGACGCCAAGGCAGGCGACGACATCGGCGCCAAGCCGCTGATCGTGCTCGTCAATGGCGGTTCGGCCAGCGCCTCCGAGATCGTCGCCGGCGCGCTTCAGGACCTGCGCCGCGCCACAGTGGTCGGCACGCAGTCGTTCGGCAAGGGCTCGGTGCAGACCATCATCCCGCTTGGCGAGAACGGCGCGCTGCGCCTGACGACGGCGCTCTATTACACGCCGTCCGGCAAGTCGATCCAGGGCAAGGGCATCACGCCCGACATCAAGGTCGACCAGCCGCTGCCGCCCGAACTGCAGGGCAGGGACCTGACGCGCGGTGAATCTGACCTCAAGGGCCACATCAAGGGCGCCGACGAGAGCGATACCGGCTCGGGCTCGGCTGCCTATGTGCCGCCGGATCCGAAGGACGATCTGCAGCTGATCTATGCCGAACAGCTGCTGCGCGGCCAAAAGACCGATCCGGCATTCCCGCCGAATCCGGAGAAGGCAGTGCTTAACCAGTGAAATCGACTGGTAGCTCTGGCTGCCCAATCGAAGCGATGCAATGCTGCCGGGACCGTGAGGTTCCGGCAGTTTGATTCGGGGGCAGCTGGGCGCTGTGCCTCAAAGGCGCAGGGGACGCGCCGTCAGTTTTGGATCTGCGCATGGCGAAGATTTCGCTGATCACGCGCCGGGGGATGCGGCTTGGCTGACATCGGCAAGGACATCGAACGCCCGCTCGGACAGACCGTCCGACCGCGTGCCGCGTCGCGCGGGATCAGCGCTGGCGCCGTCGCGGCGACGCTGGTCGTGCTGGCCGCGGTCGGCATCTCCGGCGCGATCGCGCTGCGCGAGAAGCCGTTCCGCAAACCGGAAGCAATCGCGGTCTCGACGCCGAAGGTGACGGCGGCGGCCGAGCCCGCGGCCGCAGCGCCCACTGCTCAAGCGACGGCGGCAGCGCCGAAGGCGGAAACGCCCAAGGCCAGCGGTCCGCAGATCATCCATGTGCAGTCCCAGGAGGGTGACGGCCCGCCCAATGCAGCCATCGTCATCCACGACCCGTCGACGATCGGCCAGAACCTGAAGATCGCGCATATCCCCGACAGGGCGCTGATCGAGGCCAGCGACACCGGCCCGTTGCCGGTTCGCGCCGCTGACGGCCGGCGGCCGTTCGATGTCTATGCGCGGCCGTGGTCGGGTTCGCGTGGCGCTCGAGTGGCAATCGTCATCGGCGGGCTTGCGGTGTCGCAGACCGGCACGCAGGCGGCGATCGCCAAGCTGCCGGCCGAAGTGACGCTGGCTTTTGCGCCGCAAGGCAACAGCATCGGCCGGTGGATGCAGGCGGCACGGCAGAGCGGGCATGAGGTGGTCATGCAGGTGCCGCTCGAACCGTTCGACTATCCCAACGTCAATCCCGGCCGCAACACGCTGACGGTGGCGGCAAGCCCGGACGAGAATCTGAAGAATCTGCGCTGGGCGCTGTCGCGGACCACCAACTATACCGGCGTCATGAACTATATGGGGGCGCGCTTTTCGGCGGACGCGACGGCGATGGGACCGTTCATGGCCGAACTCGGCAAGCGTGGCCTTGCCTATGTCGATGACGGCTCGTCCGCGCGGAGCCTGGCGTCCGATCTCGCCTTGAAGGACGGTGTGCCGTTCGTCGCCGGCGATACGGCAATCGACGCCGTGCAGGACCGCGGCGCCATCCTGAAAAAGCTCGACGCGCTGGAAGCGACCGCGCGTGCCAAAGGCTCCGCCGTCGGCATCGGCTCGGCCTTCGACCTCACCGTCGATACCGTGGCGTTCTGGGTGGTCGAAGCAAAAAAGCGCGGCATCGAGATCGTGCCGATCTCGGCGGTGGCCATCGACCCGGAAAAAGGCTGATCATGACGAAGAAACCTGTCGACCCCGAGACGCTGCCTTACCGCCCTTGCGTAGGACTGATGATCCTCAATGGCGACGGGCTGGTCTGGGTCGGGCACCGCATCGCCGAACCGGACAGCGAATTTGCCGGGACCATGCAGCTCTGGCAGATGCCGCAAGGCGGCATCGACGAGGGCGAGGAGCCGCTGCAGGCGGCCGGGCGCGAGCTCTATGAAGAGACCGGCATGCGCTCGGTCACGCTGCTGGCCGAGGCGCCGCACTGGATCAACTACGACCTGCCGCCCGATCTGGTCGGCATCGCCCTCAAGGGCCGCTATCGCGGCCAGGCGCAGAAATGGTTCGCCTACCGCTTTCACGGCGAGACCAGAGAGATCCAGATCAATCCGCCGCCGGGCGGCCACACCGCCGAATTCGATGAATGGGCATGGCGGCCGATGCAGGACCTGCCCGATCTGATCGTGCCGTTCAAACGGAAGGTCTATGAGGATGTGGTGGCGGCGTTCCGTCATCTTGCCTAGCTGGATGTGACGGTTCGCACGGCACCTGATTCGTGCTTTATTGATCGGGACACCCGCAGCCACGAGACCCATATGAACGACGCCGGGCAATGGCCTCTTAGCGCAGCGTCTGGGCTGCCTCTCACCTGCCTGCCGGCTTTCGTCACTCGAAAAGCCAAGCAGTTGGCTTTTCGTCCGCTTTACGCGGACCGCTCCTCAACTCCCCGTATAGGGCCGGGGAGAAATATCCGGCAGGACAATGAGGGGCAGCGCCGACTTCAGCGGGTCTGCAATGCATAAAGCCAAAGATACGATCAGCGAAGCGGCGGCCGGCGCCATTCTCACCATCGATCTCGGCGCGGTCAGGGAGAATTACCGGCGGCTCAAGGCAAAGCTCGGCGGCGTACGCTGCGCCGGCGTCGTCAAGGCCGACGGCTACGGGCTTGGCGCGCGGCAAGTGGCGGAGGCACTGGTTGCCGAAGGCTGCGACAGCTTCTTTGTCGCGCATCTCACCGAGGGTGTAGCGCTGCGCGACGCACTCGGACCGAAGCTGGAAATCCATGTGCTGAACGGGCTGCCGCCGGGCTCGGAACCCGAAGCGGTGGCCGCCGACCTTGTTCCCGTCATCAACAGTGGCGGACAATTGAAGGCGTGGAGCAAAGCCGGCCAGAAGGCCGGCCGCAAGCTCAAGGCCGCCATCCAGGTCGACAGCGGCATGTCGCGGCTGGGCATGGCGCCGGCAGAGGTCGAGGCGCTTACGGCCGATGCTTTCGCCGGCGTCGATGTCGTTCTCGTCATGAGCCATCTGGCCCGTGCGGACGAACCGACCAATGCGGCCAATGACGCGCAACTCAGGGAGTTCGAACGGCTGCGCAAAATGCTGCCCAAGGCGCCGGCGTCGCTGGACAATTCCTCCGGCATCTTTCTTGGGCCGCGCTATCAGTACGACCTCGCGCGTCCGGGCGCCGCGCTCTACGGCATCAATCCCACGCCTGATGAGGCGAACCCGATGCTGCCGGTGGTGCGGCTCGAGGCAAAGATCATCCAGACACGCGGCATCGATAAGGGCGCGGGCGTCGGCTACGGACATGCGTTTCTGGCCAGCGGTCCCTTGCGCGCGGCCACGATCTCGCTCGGCTATGCCGATGGCTGGCACCGGCGCGCGGCTTCGGCTGCCTGGCTCGACGGCGTGCGACTGCCCTTTGTCGGGCGGGTGTCGATGGATTCGATCATACTCGACATCTCGGCCCTGCCGGCCGGCCGGCTGCGCGAGGGCGACCTTGTCGAACTCCTAGGCCCCTCGCAGAGCGTCGATGACGCCGCCGGTCAAGCCGGCACGATCGGTTATGAAATCCTGACCAGTCTCGGCCCCCGCTTCCACCGCCGCTATATCAACGAATAGAGCCGCGACACGCCGCCCCTTGGCGGACGCCGCAGAATCCGGCAGACAGGAGGCGGCGGCCCTCTGACGGAAGTCGTCGTGGAGAGTGATGCGATGAAGATCTTCGTGTTGGGCGGCGGCGTTATCGGGGTCACCACTGCCTATTATCTCGCTGAGGCCGGCCACGAGGTGACGGTGTTCGACCGCCAGAAAGGGCCGGCGCTGGAAACCAGCTTCGCCAATGCCGGCGAGATCTCGCCGGGCTATGCTTCGCCCTGGGCCGGCCCCGGCATTCCGCTGAAGGCAATCAAGTGGCTGTTGATGAAGCACGGCCCGCTGGTGGTGCGGCCGGCCTTCGATCCGTATATGTGGACATGGCTCATCAAGATGCTGCGCAATTGCACCGCGGATCGCTATGCCATCAACAAGGCGCGCATGGTGCCGCTCGCCGAATACAGCCGCGACACGCTGAAGGCGCTGCGCGAGGCGACCGGCATCGCTTATGATGAGCGGACCAAGGGCACGCTGCAGCTGTTTCGCACGCAAAAGCAGCTCGACGGCACCGGCGGCGATGTAGAGGTGCTGAAGAAATATGGCGTTCCCTACGAGTTGCTCGATCCCGAAGGCTGCATTGGCGCCGAACCTGCGCTGGCCGGCGTGCGGGAAAAGTTTGTCGGCGGGCTGAGATTGCCCGGCGACGAAACTGGCGACTGCAAGATGTTCACCGATCGGCTGGCCGAGCTCTGCGTGGCGCGCGGCGTCACGTTCGAGTACGGCACGCAGATCCGGCGCTTCTCCAAGAACCGCAATCGCATCGTCAGCGTCGGCACCGACCAGCGCTCGCGCGCGGCCGACGCTTATGTGCTGGCGCTGGGCAGCTATTCGGCGCGCTTCATGCGCCTGCTCAGGCGCCCGATCCCGGTCTATCCGGTCAAGGGCTATTCGATCACCGTTCCGATCAAGGACGCGGTCGCCGCCCCGGTGTCGACGGTAATGGACGAAACCTACAAGGTGGCGATCACCAGGCTCGGCGACCGCATCCGCGTCGGCGGCACGGCGGAGATTTCCGGCTTCGATCTCAGGCTGCATGAATCGCGCCGGCGCACCCTCGAACATTCGGTCGGCGATCTGTTCCCGGATGGCGGCGACCTCAAGGCGGCGTCCTTCTGGTGCGGGCTGCGGCCGATGACGCCGGACGGGCCGCCGCTGGTCGGCCGCACCGAGTTCTCCAACCTCTATCTCAACACCGGGCACGGCACGCTTGGCTGGACCATGGCCTGCGGCTCGGCCAAGGTGCTGTCCGACATCATCTCCAGCAAGGTGCCTGATATCGATGTGCGGGAGCTGGGGCCGGAGCGGTATTTGAGGTAGGGGTGCTTTTTAAAGCTGGCGGGCCAGCACCCCCTCTGTCCTACCGGACAGAGGGGGTGTAAAGGATCGCTACAGAACGGCATTCCTTCAGCGTCGCCAGCCCCTCAAAACGCCTCTTTCACCCAACCCTTCGAGAACAGCCATCGGTAGGCCCACGGTATCGTCACCTTGGTCGATACCGGGTTCGAATGGGCGACATAGTCGTCATAGACCGGCTGCATCCTGGCGTAGAAAGCAGGGTCGAGCACCGTCATGCCGTTCTCCAGATCGTGGAAGAAACTGCGGTTGTTGAGATTGACCGACGAGATCGTCACCAGCCTTTCGTCGATCATCATGATCTTGGAGTGCAGCACGACATCGGGCGCCTTGAATTCGCGGATGTTGATGCGGTCGCCATATTTCTCGACGAACAGCTTGTTGAGCGCGGTCAGCAGCTTGCCGCCAATATCGCCCTTGAGGTCGATGCGGCCGACAATGTCGATCCTGACGCCGCGCGCCAGCGCCCGCTCGATGGCCAGGCTGAGCTTCGGCGTCAGATTAAGGTAGGGATTGACGATCTCGATATGGTGCCGGGCAGTGTCGATCAGCTCGACGAAATAGGTCTCGAGCGCATGGTTGTCCTCGTAGGGCACGGAAATGAAATGGCGCACCGTGCCCGGCGGGCGCCGGCTGTCGGAGCGCACCGGAATGGAGAAGGGTCTTGCGATGTTGGTGTCGGCGTCGCGCAGCCACAATGTCGAGAGATGCGCGGCCAGCGTCTCGACCGTGGCCGGGTCGGCAAACTCGATGTCGAAATCGCTCCAGTTCGAATAGTAGTTGAGCGAGAGGCCGTCGGTCTTGCCGTATTGCTCGAGGTTCGGATAGCGCGACAGGTCGATCGGCTTGTGGAACAGGAAGCCGTCATGAATGTTGCGGCCGCCGATGATGACGCGCGAGCGGGCGGGATCCTCGGCAAGCGTCGCCAGCATCTTGACGTGATGGGTCTTGTGCAGCTGTGACAGTTGCTCGTCGACCGGCGCGCCGTGGTCGGCCCGCCAACGATATTCCTGCAACTCGACATTGGGATAATCGGCCGCCAGCCGGTGCAGCAGGGCATCGTCCTTGTCGCGCTCCAGCACGTCTGTGACCATGATGCGCACTTTGGTGCCGAGGGCTGCGTGATGGCGGATCAGCCGCTCGATGACGCGGCCGGAAAAATCGGCCTTGAACTCCAGCGACGACAGATAGACCAGCTTGAGTTTCGGCGCGCGCGAGAAATCGAGCGGCAGTTCGGGGTCGGCCTTGTCGAAGGCGCTGTCGGGTAAAGGCGCGCCGAGCAGCGCTTCGACCTTGGCGTTGAAGCCGTCGCGCGACTTGCGTAACAGGCGCGGTGACCCGAGCGGCAGCGAACAGCTCTGCGACAGCCAGCGGCCGGCATAGAAGACGCGGGCGAGTTCATCCAGGCCGGATGGACCGGGCACTGGACAACGCTCGTAGCGGCTGTCGAGCGCGGCTATCGCCGGATAGGCAACCTCTTCGCGCAGGATGGTGAGCGGGGCGCCTGCCGGCGCCAGACTGGAGCTGAGCTTGAGACTGCAGCGGTTCAAACCATCGCTGGGGAACAGGCTGGCGGTTTGCCCGGCCGACAGGCGGAGGCGGAAGGCGGCACCGCTCGCCACGCTGCGCGAGCCACCGCCGGCGCGAATCGCCAGCGCCCCGTCGCAGGCGCCCGATATCTCAACCGGCTGCTTTCCCGCCTGGCGCATCACGATCTCGACCGAGCGCGCCTGCAGGCCGGAAAAGCTGAACGTCTTTGGCGCGGAGGGCCGCGCGGCGGCGTTGACATAGAGCGTCTGCCGCGACACGCGCCAACGGCCGTTGAAATGGCCTTCGCCGGCTGTGCCGCTCACTGCCGGCATCTGTTCGGCGGTAACCGGCTTCGCCAGCCGTTCCAGCGTCCGGTAGGTGGCCTGGAAATCGCGGTTGGCGATGGCGTGGCGGTCATGTCCGAACGGACCGGTGCCGTTCGCCCTGTCGATGGCGCCGATCTGGTTGTGGGCGAGCAGCGCCAGAAACTGCCTTTCATAGTCGCGGGCGCCGGCATCGCCGAAAAACGCTGCTGCTGCAGTCTGCGGTCCCGGCGTGTCGGCCGATAGCGACGGCCGGCCGCAATCCTTCGCATCGGGAAAGAAATCGCAGCTGTGCCGGATCGGGGCGGCGCAACCGGCAAGGGCCGCCAGCCCCAGCCCGGCCAAGGCCAGGCAGATGGCGCGGTTCATCCGGTCGCACCGTTCATCGTCTTCAGTTCAGCCGGATCGCGCGGCGGCAGGAAGCCTTGCGGAAACACCTTGCAGACGGGAAGCGCGAAAGTGGCGATCAAAAGCTCGGCCTCGCCGCGCATCTTTTTCGGCGCTGTCTTGTCATCACGGATCGCCTTTGCCGAGGCGACGAGCGCGCCGTCGCAGTCGCAATGATTATGGCGCGCGATGTAGCAGGCGTCATGGATTTGGCAGGCGCTGTCGAGGCGATTGACAGGGCGAGCCGAGAGGTCGCCGGTGCGGGTGCCGGGACCGCAATAATTGCCGAAGACGAAAGGCGACGGGCGGGCCATTGCGATACGGACCGGCTTGGGCAGTTCGGCTTCCGGAACTTCGGTCCATGGATTGGCGCAGGCGGAAAGCGCGACAAGCGGCAAGATGGCGAGCACCGCTCGCATTTTGATCCGCACCAGCTTTGCAAAAAAGTGTCCGACCCGGCGCAGCCAATCCTTAATGATAGGCGACATCGCGCTTGTTGCCACACTGGCCGATTTTGTGGCGAAGGCAAGGCGGCGCGGCCATCAGACAAACAGCCCGCGCTCTCTCTCGACCGCCTTGGTGATGAAGTTGGCGACGATCTGCACGCGGCGCAGCGGCCGGACCGATTCATGATAGACCAGCCAGTAGGCGCGGCGGATCGGCGTCACGATGTTGACGGGGATCAGCTCCGGCATCGAGCGGGCGACAAAGGTGTGCAAGATGCCGATGCCGGCGCCCGACCGCACCGCTTCGGCCTGGCCCAGCGCTGAGGAGATGGCGAAGCTGGTGCGCCAGTCCGGGCTGAACTCCGCCGCATAGTCGAGCGAAGGGCTGACGATCAGGTCCGGGACGTAGCCGATCAGCGTATGGTGGCCGAGTTCGGCAGCGGTCTCGGGTAAGCCGTGCGCCTGTGCATAGTCGCGCGAGGCAAACAGGCCGAGCGTGTAGTCGACCAGCTTTCCCGCCACCAGCCTGCCTTCGCTCGGCCGCTCGACGGTGATGGCGATGTCGGCCTCGCGCCGCGACAGCGAGAAGGAACGCGGCACCGGTACCAGTTGGATGGTGAGTTCGCGGTGCAGCGCGGTCAGCGCGCCAAGACGCGTGGCGAGGAATGCAACGCCAAACCCGTCGGGGGCGCCGATGCGCACAGTGCCTGAGATATCGTCGCCTTCGCCCGACACGGTGGAGCGCGCGGCGATCATGTCGCTCTCCATGCGCTCGGCAATATCGAGAAAGCGCTGGCCGGCCGGCGTCAGCTCGCTGCCGGTGGTAAGCCGGCGAAACAGTTTTGTCCGTAACGCATCCTCAAGCGCTGCGATGCGGCGCGAGACGGTGGCGTGATTGAGTTCCAGCCGCTTGGCGGCGCCAAGGATCTGCCCGGCGCGGGCCACGGCGAGGAAGATGCGGACGTCATCCCAGTTCATGGGGGTGGTCCGGGCTAGCGGCGAACGCGGCGTTCCCGCCCACCCCCCTCTGGCCTGCCGGCCATCTCCCCCGCAAGGAGGGAGATTGGCAGCTCCGCCACCTGCGTCTCTTTTGGTGCGTTGAAGATTTGCGAAGGCGGCAGCCACATCTGATCTCCCCCCTTGCGGGGGAGATGTCCGGCAGGACAGAGGGGGGTGTGACGGAGCGCAAGCTTCGGGCCTTTCAGCAATCTGTAATTTGCGGCAATTAATGCACACTCGTCCTTCGTTGTCTATTTCCCGCACAACGGTTGCGTTTCCCCTCGCGTTGCCTTCGCGCCTGCAAAGGCGTTGAATGCTTCATCACAAACTCAGGGAGAGAAACCATGATCGAATACGGTCATTTCATTGGCGGCAAGCATGTCGCCGGGACCAGCGGGCGCAAGCAGGACGTCATGCAGCCGATGGACGGCTCGGTGCGCGGCACGGTGGCGCTGGCCTCGCCGGCTGAACTGCGTGCGGCTGTCCTGAATGCCAAGGAAGCACAGATCAAATGGGCTGCGACCAACCCGCAGCGGCGTGTGCGCGTGCTGATGAAGTTTCTTGAACTGGTTGCCCGCGACTATGACGAACTGGCCGATCTCCTGGCGCGCGAGCACGGCAAGACCATCGCCGACGCCAAGGGCGACATCCAGCGCGGCCTCGAAGTGGTCGAAGTCTGCATCGGTGCGCCGCACATGATGAAGGGCGAGTTCACCGACGGCGCCGGCCCCGGCATCGATGTCTATTCGATGCGCCAGCCGCTTGGCGTCGTTGCCGGCATCACCCCGTTCAATTTCCCGGCCATGATCCCGCTGTGGAAGATTGCCCCGGCGCTGGCCTGCGGCAACGCCTTTATCCTGAAGCCTTCCGAGCGTGACCCTGGCGTGCCGATGCGCATCGCCGAACTGTTCCTCGAGGCTGGCCTGCCGGCTGGCGTCCTCAACGTCGTCAATGGCGACAAGGACGTCGTCGACGCCATCCTCGACGATCCTGATATCAAGGCTATCGGCTTTGTCGGCTCGACGCCGATCGCGCATTACATCTATTCGCGCGGCACGGCGGCGGGAAAACGCGTGCAGTGCTTTGGCGGCGCCAAGAACCACATGGTCATCATGCCCGACGCCGACATGGACCAGACGGTCGATGCGCTGATCGGCGCCGGCTACGGCTCGGCCGGCGAGCGCTGCATGGCGATCTCGGTTGCCGTTCCCGTCGGCAACGACACCGCCAACCGGCTGATGGAAAAGCTGATCCCGCGTGTCGAAAGCCTCAAGGTCGGCCCGTCGACGGATTCGTCCGCCGATTTCGGCCCGCTGGTGACGGCGCAGGCATTGGAACGCGTCAAGGGTTATGTCGACACCGGCGTCAAGGAAGGCGCCAAGCTGGTCGTCGATGGCCGCGGCTTCTCCATGCAGGGCTACGAGGATGGCTACTATATGGGCGGCTGCCTGTTCGACAATGTGACCGCTGACATGCGCATCTACAAGGAAGAGATTTTTGGCCCGGTGCTGTCGGTGGTGCGTGCGCCGACCTATGAGAGCGCCATCAAGCTCGCCAACGATCATGAGATGGGCAATGGCGTCGCCATCTTCACCCGTGACGGTGATGCTGCTCGTGATTTTGCTTCGCGCGTCCAGGTCGGCATGGTCGGCATCAACGTGCCGATCCCGGTTCCGATCGCTTACTACACGTTCGGCGGCTGGAAGGCGTCGTCCTTCGGCGACCTCAACCAGCACGGCCCGGACGCGTTCCGCTTCTACACCAAGACCAAGACGGTGACCTCGCGCTGGCCCTCCGGCGTCAAGGACGGTGCCGAGTTCGTCATCCCGACGATGAACTGACCGGACGATTTCGAAGATCGGCAAGAAGGCCTGGGTTCAACGTCCTGGGCCTTTCTTTGTACGAAACCGACATTGGCCATCACGTTTAAGCGATGGAACCAAGAGCCTGTCATCTGCCTTAAATTGCATTCCTGCCGTGGTGCAGGCCATCAAAATAGCGCCGGTAGCAGCCGGGGTTCTCGTCTGGCGCAAGGAGGTGTCAGATGACACGACGTCTTGTGGCGGCGATGTTCTTTGCGGTGTTCGCGATGTCCGGCATCGCCCAGGCTAAAGCCGATCAATGCGCGGCGCGGACCGACTTGGTCAAGGCGCTCGGCGAGAAGTTCCACGAAAACCAAGCCGCTCGTGGCCTGGTGAACCCAAATGTGGTGCTTGAGATATTCGTCTCCGACCAGGGCACCTGGACCATCCTGGCCACCGACACACACGGCCAAAGCTGCATCATCACGGCTGGCGAAGGCTGGGACGGGGCGACCATGGCCGCAGTCTTGCCGGGCACCTGATAAAGACCGGTCGGAAGTCTGGAGCAGAGACGGAGTTCAGCGTGTGGCGGCCACTTCGGCATGGCCGCGCAGCAGTGCCATAAGGCGTTTGGCGTCCTTGGCGGCAGCCTCTTCGTCACCGGCCAGGATCGAGCGGATTAGCGCGACGTGGTGTTCGGCCGATTCGGCCAGCCCTGTGTCGGCCTTGTAGCGAAACCAGAAGCGGCGGCTGTGGGTCTGCAGGGGCGCCGCCAGACGGGCCGCAAAAGGGTTGTCGGCGGCCATCGCCAAGGCCTCGTCGAGCGCCTTGTCGGCCTGGATGAAGGCCAGCACATTGCCCGAGATGACGGCCTTCTGCATGGCAAGGGCTGCCTCATGAAACAGGTCGGCGGCCTCACGGGTGACGAAGCGGGCGGCCGAGCGCGCCAGCACCACCTCGACGCCGCGCCTGGCATCCAGCACGCGCAGCCAGTCGCCGGGATGAAGCGGGGCAATGGCGATGCCGGCGCGTGGCCTGACATCCAGCAGTCCTTCCCAGGCGAGGCGCTGGATCGCTTCGCGCACCGGCGTGCGTCCTAGCGCCAGCTTCTCGATGAGGGCGCCTTCGGTGACAAAGCTCGCCGGCGCCAGTTCCAACGTCACGATCATATGCTCGAGTACATGGTAGGCCTTGGCAGCGGCCGGCTCGGGGTATGCTGTCTCACTGGATATCAAAGGTGGGCTCCTGATATATCTTACATATATCATAACGAATTCCGCGTTGACAGCCGGTTTTCAAATAGATATACGGCTGATATATCAGATGGAGAGACGATTATGTGGACCGGAGTTTTCCCCGCCGTCACGACCAAGTTTACTGATGACGACCGCCTCGATCATGCCGAGATGGAGCGCTGCTTTGCTTTGCAGATGGAGGCAGGCTGCGACGGTATCATCGTCTGCGGTTCGCTCGGCGAAGGGCCGATGCTGTCGCATGACGAGAAGATCAAGGTGCTGAAGACTGCCCAGAAAGTTGCAGGCAACAAGCCGGTGCTGCTGACGGTCAACGAGGCGGGCACCCGCGAGGCGGCGAGCATCGCAAAGCGCGCGAGCCGGGAAGGCGCCAACGGGCTGATGGTGGTGCCGAGCCCGATCTATCACACCAACCCGGAAGAGACGGTCGCCGCCTTGCGCGCCGTCGCTCAGGCCGGCGACCTGCCGGTGATGATCTACTCCAACCGCCTCGCCTACCGCGTCGACGTCACCGTCGACCAGATGGAGGAACTGGCCGCCGACAAGCGCTTCGTCGCCATCAAGGAGTCCTCCGACGACATCCGCCGCTCGACAGAGATCATCAACCGCTTCGGCGACCGCTACGATCTGTTCACCGGCGTCGACAATCTCGCCTTCGAGGCGCTGTCGGTGGGCGCCATCGGCTGGGTGGCGGGTCTGGTCGTCGCCTTCCCGCGCGAGACCGTCGCCATCTACCAGCTGATGAAGCAGGGCCGCCGCGAGGAGGCGCTTTCGATCTACCGCTGGTTCCGGCCGCTGCTCGATCTCGATGTCTCGACCTATCTGGTCCAAAACATCAAGCTTGCCGAAGTGCTCGCGATCGACACAAATGACCGCGTGCGCATGCCGCGCCAGCCGCTGTCGGGCGAGCGCCGCAAAGCGGTCGAGAAGATCGTCAAGGACGCGCTGGCGGTACGGCCGAAGCTGCCGCAGTTCTGAAGGCTTTCTTCTCCCCGTGCACGTGCACGGGGAGAAGATGGCGGCAGCCAGATGAGGGGCAGCGCCGACGTGCAAGGAAATTCCAGGGACACAGAGGAGGGCCGCCGCCCCTCATCCGCCCTTCGGGCCCCTTCTCCCCGTGAACGGGGAGAAAGGGTAGATATCGCCATTGTCGGTGGCGGCATTGTCGGCATCTGCGCGGCGGCCATGCTGGCCGAGGCCGGGCGCAGCGTCACGGTCTTCGACCGCACCGGCATCTGCGAGGAGACGAGCTCCGGCAATGCCGCCGCCTTCGCCTTCTCCGACGTGCTGCCGCTGGCGCATAAGGGCATGATGCGGCACTTGCCGAAATGGCTTGCCGATCCGCTCGGGCCACTCAGCATCCCGCCGGCCTACTTGCCGAAGCTGTTGCCTTGGCTGTTGCGCTTCTGGCGCGCTGGCGCACCAGAAAAATATGAGGCGAGCCTTGCTGCTCAGGCAGGCATGATGAAGCTCGCCGAGGCTGAATGGATGGGCCTGCTCGACCGTTCCGGCACGCGGCTGATGCTGCGCGAGGACGGCTCGCTGGAGCTTTATGAAAGCGAGGCCGAATTTCAGGCCGGGCTGCCGGGCTGGGCGGCGCGCGAGCGCTTCGGCATCGGCTTTCGCCATGTCGAAGGCGACGAACTGGCGCGGCTGCAGCCGGGACTGTCGCCGCGCTTCATCAAGGGCACCTTCGTGCCGGGCTGGAAGACCGTCGCCGATCCGAAACTGCTCGGCAAGGGGGTGTGGGCCTATGCCGAAGGGTTGGGCGCGCGTTTCGAAAAGGCGCGCATAGAGCGCGTCGCCGCCAATCCTGATGGCGCGACGCTGGCGCTGACCGACGGCACGACCAGGCAGGCAAGACATCTTGTCGTGGCCGCCGGGGCATGGTCGCATCTGCTGACGAAGGCGCTTGGCGACACCATCCCGCTCGAAACCGAGCGCGGCTACAACACAACACTGCCGAAGACCGCTTTCGACGTGCAGCGGATGCTGATCTTTTCCGGCCATGGCTTCGTCATCACGCCACTCGAGACGGGCTTGCGCGTCGGCGGCGCCGTCGAGTTGGGCGGTCTCGACCGGCCGCCGAATTTTGCGCGCTCGAAGGCCATGCTGGAAAAAGCCAGACAGTTCCTTCCGGGGCTGGACGCGTCAGGCGGCCGCGAGTGGATGGGCTATCGCCCGTCGCTGCCGGATTCGCTGCCGGTGATCGGCACGGCGCGAACCGCGCCCAACGTTGTCTACGCCTTCGGCCATGGCCATCTCGGCCTGACCCAGGCGGCGGCCACCGGCCGCTTGATCCGCAATCTTGTTCTCGGGCAAACTTCGCCGATCGATCTTGCTCCCTTCAGCCCGCAACGGTTTTGAGTTCGAGGAAATCATGGCCAAAAAATCCTTCTTTTGCATCGACGGCCATACCTGCGGCAATCCGGTGCGGCTGGTCGCCGGCGGCGGCCCTTTGCTTCAGGGGTCGACGATGATGGAGCGGCGGGCGCATTTCCTGGCGGAGTATGACTGGATCCGCACCGGGCTGATGTTCGAGCCGCGCGGCCACGATGTCATGTCGGGCTCGATCCTCTATCCGCCGACGCGCGAGGATTGCGACATAGCCATCCTGTTCATCGAGACGTCGGGCTGCCTGCCGATGTGCGGCCACGGCACGATCGGCACGGTGACGATGGCCATCGAACATGGGCTGATCAAGCCGAAGACACCCGGCGTGCTCCGGCTCGACACACCGGCCGGGCTGGTTATCGCCGAATACAAACAAGTCGGCGACTATGTCGAGGAGGTGCGCATCACGAATGTGCCGTCCTTCCTTTATGCCGAGGGACTGACGGTCGACTGCCCGCAGCTTGGCGAGATCACCGTCGATGTCGCCTATGGCGGCAATTTCTACGCAATCGTCGAGCCGCAGGCAAATTTTCGCGACATGGCTGATTATTCCGCCGGCGATTTCATCGCCTGGAGCCCTGTGGTGCGGCAGCGGCTCAACGAGAAGTACTCGTTCGTGCATCCGGAAAACCCCGGCATCAACCGGCTGTCCCACATGCTGTGGACCGGCGAGCCGACGGTGGAGGGGGCCGACGCACGCAACGCCGTCTTCTATGGCGACAAGGCGATCGACCGCTCACCTTGCGGCACCGGCACCTCGGCGCGCATGGCGCAGCTCCATGCCAAGGGCAAGCTCAAGGCCGGCGACAGTTTTGTCCACGAATCGATCATCGGCTCGCTGTTCAAGGGCAAGGTCGAGAGGGACGTCACTGTTGCCGGCAAGCCGGCCATCATTCCCTCGATCGGCGGCTGGGCGCGGATGACCGGCCTGAACACCATCTTCATCGACGACCGCGATCCGTTCGCGCACGGGTTCGTCGTCAAGTGAGCTTGCCGGGTGCTGATCATCCGGCCCGACCCAGACCTCACGGCGAAACCAGTCGGCAAAGGTTAGTGCAGCGGTCGAGGCGTTCGCTGACACGGTCAGGTAGTATCCCTTGTCGCAGTTGCGCCGTGCATCAACCCGCCGCTGAACGGTACCGAACGGCATGCGCTCAGCGAGGAGGTGGACCAGCTTATTGATCGCAGACGGCAGCGCTTCCCTGCCCGGCGGCCATGGCTTGAGGCCAACAGCAGGAATCTTGCCCCCGCGGAAAGGAATGTGGCCAAACAACGATCCCTCTCCAAAATGCAACGATTCGTCTCACCACCCATTCTTGACGGCGAATTCTTCGAAATGATGTGCCTGGTCCGGCTGAATCGTCAAAGACATTGCGTTATGCCAATGATAGGGTCCGCGATAGTCCAGGGGTCGGGAGCAAAAAAACGGGCAATCGGAAGGCGTGCCGGCAAAACACGCTCGACGTTTGAAAAATCACGTTGCAATCCGGGCTCGAAACTTTACGACTAGGGGAAATACGAAAAGGAATGCGTCTGCATGGGCGACATTCCAGGGGAGCCATGTACACATGCAGTACTTTGTCCAGCAGCTTATCAATGGGCTGACGCTGGGATCGATCTATGGGCTGATCGCAATCGGCTACACGATGGTCTACGGCATCATCGGCATGATCAACTTCGCCCACGGCGACATTTTCATGGTCGGGGCATTCGCCGCCCTCGTCGTCTTCCTCATCCTCGGCTCCTTGTTCTATTCAGTGCCGGTCGTCCTGGCGCTGCTGATCATGATGATCGTGGCGATGCTGCTCACCAGCCTCTACAACTGGACGATCGAGAAGGTGGCCTACCGGCCGCTGCGCGGTTCGTTCCGGCTGGCGCCGCTGATCACCGCCATCGGCATGTCGATCGCGCTGTCGAACTTCATCCAGGTGACGCAAGGCCCGCGCAACAAGCCGATCCCGCCGATGGTCAGCCAAGTCTACAACATCAACGGCATCAGCGTGTCGCTGAAGCAGATCATCATCGTCGTCGTCACCGCCCTGCTGCTGGCGCTGTTCTGGTACCTGGTTAACAGGACTTCCCTCGGCCGGGCGCAAAGGGCGTGCGAGCAGGACCGCAAGATGGCGGCGCTGCTCGGTGTCGATGTCGACCGTACGATCTCGATCACCTTTATCATGGGTGCAGCGCTTGCGGCCGTCGCGGGCACGTTGTTCCTGATGTATTACGGCGTCATCGCCTTTTCCGACGGCTTTGTGCCGGGGGTCAAGGCCTTCACCGCGGCCGTTCTCGGCGGCATCGGGTCTCTGCCGGGCGCGGTGCTTGGCGGGCTTTTGATCGGCTTCATCGAGAGCATGTGGTCGGCGTATTTCTCGATCGACTACAAGGACGTCGCGGCGTTCTCGATCCTGGCGATCGTGCTGATCTTCCTGCCTTCCGGCATTTTGGGCCGGCCAGAAGTCGAAAAGGTCTGAGACAATGGCGGTTTCCGTATCCTCGGAGCGCGACACCGTCGCCTCCCCCGTGCAGCGTGCATTGCGCGAAGCGTTCTATGCCGGCGCCATCTCGCTGGGGTTGTTCATTCTCTTCATCGGCCTGAAGACCGACCAGAACATAAGCAACCAGCTGATCCTGGTGCAGCGCTGGTTGCTGCTCATCACCGTGGTCGTGCTGACCATGCTTGGCCGCTTCTTCTACATTGCATATGGCCAGCCGTTCATGGCCAATCAGAAGATCACCAATGTCGCCACCGGCCTGTTGCCGGCGAGCGTCGCGTCGCGCTTCTTCCTGCTTCCGGCCTTCATCGTCGCCGTCGTGCTGGCGGTTGTCCTGGTTGCGTTCGGCAGCGCCCTGCCGGTGTTGGTGGGACCCGATCTGGCCGGCTACCTTCAGTTCCTGCGCGCATTGGCCGTCATTTACGCGCTCGCTTGCGTGATCTTCTATTTCCGCTCCTTCATCCACGCCAATTTCACCAAGCTCGGCATTGCGGCGCTGGTGCTATACCCGATCCTCGTCGTCGTGGTGCTGTCGATCTACGCGTGGTCGATAACCGGCGGCCTGCAGGGCTCGTTGAAGTGGGTCGACAATTTCGGCATCCAGATCCTGATCTATGTGATGCTGGCCTGGGGGCTGAACATCGTCGTCGGCCTCGCCGGCCTGCTCGATCTCGGCTACGTCGCCTTTTACGCGGTCGGCGCCTATGCCTATGCGTTGCTGGGCTCGCAATACGGCCTGTCGTTCTGGATCCTGCTGCCCGCCGCCGGCGCCATGGCCGCCTTCTGGGGCGTTATGCTCGGCTTTCCGGTGCTCAGGCTTCGTGGCGATTACCTGGCGATCGTGACCCTGGCGTTCGGCGAGATCATCCGCCTGGTGCTGATCAACTGGCGTGAAGTCACCAACGGCTCGGCCGGCATCTCCGGCATCCCGAAGGTCACCTTCTTCGGCCTGATGACGTTTAATTCGACCGACCCGAACTATATCGGCAAGGTGCTGCACATCGCCCAGTCAAGCGCCTACTACAAGATCTTCCTCTACTATCTCATTCTCGGGCTGGCGCTGCTGACCGCCTTCGTCACCATCAGGCTCAGGCGCATGCCTGTCGGCCGCGCCTGGGAGGCGCTGCGCGAGGACGAGATTGCCTGCCGCTCGCTTGGCATCAACACCACCACCACCAAGCTCACCGCCTTTGCCACCGGCGCCATGTTCGGCGGTTTTGCCGGCGCCTTCTTCGCCGCACGGCAAGGCTTCGTCAGCCCTGAATCCTTCGTCTTCCTGGAATCGGCGATCATCCTGGCCATCGTGGTGCTCGGCGGCATGGGCTCGCTGGTCGGCATCGCGGTCGCCGCGCTGGTGATGATCGGCGGCACCGAGGCACTGCGCGAACTCGATTTCCTGAAAAGTGTCTTCGGAAAAGATTTCACGCCGGAGCTTTACCGCATGCTTTTGTTCGGCATGGCGATGGTCATCGTAATGCTGTGGAAGCCGCGCGGCTTTGTCGGCAGCCGTGAACCGACGGCCTTCCTCAGTGAACGAAAAGCGGTCTCCTCCTCCTTCACCAAGGAAGGGCACGGCTGATGAGCGCGACCTCCATTCAGAAGACCAATCCGGGTATGAAAGACGCCATCCTCCAGGTCGAGCATCTTTCGATGAAGTTCGGCGGCCTGATCGCCATCGGCGATCTGTCGTTCCAGGCCAAGCGCGGCGAGATCACCGCTCTGATCGGACCCAATGGCGCCGGCAAGACCACCGTCTTCAATTGCATCACCGGCTTCTACAAGCCGTCGGAAGGCATGATTACGCTCAACCGGGCCGACGGCTCGAGCTTCCTGCTCGAACGGCTGCCCAATCATGAGATCCCGGCGCGCGCCAAGGTGGCGCGCACCTTCCAGAACATCCGCCTGTTCTCGGGCATGACGCTGCTGGAGAATCTGCTGGTTGCCCAGCACAACAAGCTGATGAAGGCATCCGGCTATACGATCCTGGGCCTGTTCGGGATCGGCGGCTACCGCAGAGCCTCGGCTGAATCGGTGGAGCTTGCCAAGCACTGGCTGGAGAAGGCCGATCTTGTCGATCGCGCCGACGATCCGGCCGGCGACCTGCCCTATGGCGCGCAGCGGCGCCTCGAGATTGCGCGCGCCATGTGCACAGGGCCCGAACTTCTGTGCCTCGACGAGCCTGCGGCCGGTCTCAATCCGAAGGAGTCGGCTGCGCTGAATTCGCTGCTGATGGACATCAAGAGCAGTACCTCGATCCTGCTGATCGAACATGACATGTCGGTGGTCATGCAGATTTCCGACCATGTCGTGGTGCTTGAATATGGCCGCAAGATTTCCGACGGCAGCCCGCAATCGGTGCGTACCGACCCGCGCGTCATCGCCGCCTATCTCGGCGTCGACGACGAGGAGGTCGAGACGGTGCTGACCGAGGTTGGCGATGAAGACGTCATCGAGCAGCTGGACATCGGGCCGGATTCGGCTCACGGACCAGGCACATCGTCTTCCTATCTCGCCGGCCCGGTAAGCGACACGATCGGCCACAGCCAGGGCGAGCGGGTCACAGTGTCGAAGGGAGCTTCAAAAGCCACCCAATACGATACAAGAGCCAACTCCGCGCCAAGAGCACCGTCCGAGCGTCTGACAGCCAAGTCCAAGCCGGCGGCCACCAAATCCCCGACAGGCAAGCCGCGCGGAGGGCGTAAGTGATGGCCGAGACAACGCTGCTCGACATCAAGGGCGTCGAGACCTACTACGGCAACATCAAGGCGCTGAACGGCGTCGATGTCCACGTCAACCAGGGCGAGATCGTCGCGCTGATCGGTGCGAACGGTGCCGGCAAGTCGACGCTGATGATGACCATCTTCGGTGCGCCGCGCGCTCGTGCCGGCTCAATCACTTTCGCCGGCACCGACATCACCCAGATGCCGACGCACGAGATCGCCCGCATGCGCATTGCGCAGTCGCCGGAAGGCAGGCGCATTTTCCCGCGCATGACGGTGATGGAAAACCTGCAGATGGGCGCCGGTCTCGACAATCTCAAGCACTATGACGAAGATGCCGAGAAGGTGTTCGCGCTGTTCCCGCGCCTCAAGGAGCGCATTGCCCAGCGCGGCGGCACGCTGTCGGGCGGCGAGCAGCAGATGCTGTCGATCGGACGTGCGCTGATGGCGCGGCCTAAGCTGCTGTTGCTCGACGAGCCGTCGCTGGGTCTGGCGCCGCTGATCGTCAAGCAGATCTTCGATGCCATCCGCGAGCTGAACCGCACGCAAGGGCTGACCGTGTTCCTGGTCGAGCAGAACGCCTTCGGCGCGCTCAAACTCGCCACGCGCGGCTATGTCATGGTCAACGGCAACGTGACCATGAGCGGCACAGGCAAGGAATTGCTCGCCAATCCGGAAGTGCGGGCGGCCTATCTCGAAGGCGGCCATCACTGATTTTGGAGCGGAATGTATGCATACGGTATTCCGCTCCAACTTGTTTGTTTGTCGCATGACCTTTGTCCGAAAAGTCTGCAACTTTTCGGGATCATGCTAGGGAGTCTTCATCATGCAAGGCATTCTTCACGAGGAACCTTCCATCTGGCAGTTCTTCTTCGTCACCTGTCTGCTCGGCGGCTGGGCGGCATGGATGACCGGCAAGGCCAGCGCCCAGACATGGCGCAGCCTGCCGGCGCTGTTCGCCTATCTGCTGGGTCTCGGCATAGGCATCAGGTTCATCCATCATGCCTTGTTCGGCGGCACGATGTTTTCGCTGCAATACTATGTCGTGGACACAATCGTGCTCATGATATTGGGATTTGTCGGCTATCAATACACGCGTACGAACCAGATGGTGACGCAGTATAATTGGCTTTACGAACGGGCTTCGATCTTAAGCTGGAAACCGAAAGGTTGACGTTCATCATTAACGCCGTTCCGGGGATGAATCGGCGTGACAAGGGCCTGAAAATCGGCAAAGTACGCTTTCTGCGATAAGGGTGGGCATCGCATGAAAGTTTCATCCACGCCCACCTCGTAAATGGGAGCGTTTAAATGAAGAAATCACTTTTGTCCGCCGTTGCCCTGACCGCGCTTGTCGCGTTCGGTGGCAATGCATGGGCTGACGTTATCGTCGGCGTCGCAGGTCCGATCACCGGTCCGAATGCGGCCTTCGGTGCGCAGCTGCAGAAGGGTGCGGAAGCGGCCGTTGCCGACATCAACGCAGCAGGCGGCATGAACGGCGAGCAGATCAAGCTCGAAGTCGGCGACGACGTCTCGGATCCGAAGCAGGGCATTTCGGTCGGCAACAAGTTCGTCGGCGACGGCGTGAAATTCGTGATCGGCCACTTCAACTCGGGCGTCTCGATCCCGGTTTCGCAGGAAGTCTACGTCGACAACAACATCGTCGAAGTGACGCCTGCGGCGACCAACCCGAAATTCACCGAGCGCGGCCTGTGGAACGTGTTCCGCACCTGCGGACGCGATGACCAGCAGGGCGGCATCGCCGGCGGCTATATCGCGACCAACTTCAAGGACGCCAAGGTTGCCGTCATCCACGACAAGACCCCCTATGGTCAGGGCCTTGCCGACGAGACCAAGAAGGCGATGAACGCAGCCGGCCTGACCGAAGTCATGTACGAAGGCGTCAATGTCGGCGACAAGGACTTCTCGGCGCTCATTGCCAAGATGAAGGACGCCGGTGTTACCCTGATCTATTGGGGCGGCCTGCACACCGAAGCCGGCCTGATCATCCGCCAGTCGGCGGACCAGGGCCTCAAGGCTACCTTGATGTCGGGCGACGGCATCGTGACCGACGAGCTGGCTGCGATCGCCGGCGATGCGGTTATCGGTACGCTCAACACGTTCGGTCCAGATCCGCGTCTGATCCCCGAGAACAAGGCACTGGTCGAGAAGTTCCGCGCCCAGGGCTTCGAGCCGGAAGCCTACACTCTCTACTCCTACGCCGCCATGCAGGTGATCGCCGAGGCCGCTGCCGTGGCCAAGTCGAACGACCCCGTGGAAGTGGCCAAGGCGCTGCACGAGAAGGGTCCGTTCAAGACCGTTCTGGGCGATCTCGCCTATGACGCGAAGGGCGATCCGAAGCTCCCGGGCTACATCATGTACGAATGGAAGAAGGGTCCGGACGGCAAGATCTCCTGGTTCCCGAAGTCGTAATTCGGGACACAGCTCTATGGAATGCCCGGCGCTCGCGCCGGGCATTTCTCTTTGGTGACAGGGCGCAGCGAGGGTGGCTGGATAAGCCGCTAGCCGGGGTCGAATTTGTGCGGGCACGACAATTAGCGTCACCTCGCGACGCAATCGCACGCAGCTTTTCGAGCAGTGGTGCTAGAATCCCATTTAAATCGGTTTAATCTCTCCCCGATTTTGGTTGCACTGCAGCATTTTCGCGTTAATCATGCCTCTGCCCCATCCCTCCCTGTCCGGAGCCTCCTTCCTTGGCCATCACGAAGATCCTCGTCGCCAACAGGTCCGAAATTGCCATCCGCGTCTTTCGCGCGGCAAACGAGCTCGGCCTCAAAACCGTGGCGATCTGGGCCGAGGAGGACAAATATTCGCTTCATCGGTTCAAGGCCGATGAAAGCTACCAAGTCGGGCGCGGGCCGCATCTGGCCAGGGACATGGGGCCGATCGAAAGCTATCTGTCGATCGAGGAAGTGATCCGGGTCGCCAGACTGTCCGGCGCCGACGCCATCCACCCGGGCTATGGCCTCCTGTCGGAAAGCCCTGAATTCGCAGATGCCTGCGCCGAGGCCGGCATCACTTTCATAGGGCCGAAGCCCGACACGATGCGCCGGCTCGGCAACAAGGTCGCCGCGCGCAATCTGGCCATCGAGGTCGGCGTGCCGGTGGTGCCGGCAACCGAACCGCTGCCGGACGACATGGAAGCAGTCAAGCAGCTCGCCAAGACAGTCGGCTATCCGGTGATGCTCAAGGCATCATGGGGCGGCGGCGGGCGCGGCATGCGCGCCATCCGCGCGGAAGCCGACCTCGCCCGCGAGGTGATGGAAGGCAAGCGCGAGGCCAAGGCCGCCTTCGGCAAGGACGAGGTCTATCTCGAAAAGCTGATCGAGCGCGCTCGCCATGTCGAGGTCCAGGTGCTCGGCGACACGCATGGCAACGCTGTACATCTGTTCGAGCGCGACTGCTCGATCCAGCGCCGCAACCAGAAGGTCGTCGAACGGGCGCCGGCGCCCTATCTCAGCGAGGCATTGCGCCAGGAGCTTTGCGGCTATGCGCTCAAGATCGCGCGCGAGACCAGCTATATCGGCGCCGGTACGGTGGAATTCCTGCAGGACGCCGACACCGGCAAATTCTACTTCATCGAGGTCAATCCGCGCATCCAGGTCGAGCACACCGTCACCGAGCAGGTGACCGGCATCGACATCGTCAAGGCGCAGATCCACATACTGGACGGCTTTGCCATCGGCACGAAAGAGTCGGGCGTACCGGCGCAGGCCGACATCAGGCTGAACGGTCACGCGCTGCAGTGCCGCATTACGACCGAGGATCCGGAGCATAGTTTCATTCCGGACTACGGCCGCATCACCGCTTATCGCGAAGCCGCCGGTTTCGGCATCCGCCTCGACGGCGGCACCGCCTATTCGGGCGCGGTCATCACCCGCTTCTACGATCCGCTGCTGGAGAAGGTGACTGCCTGGGCGCCGACACCGGCCGAGGCGATCGCCCGCATGAACCGGGCCTTGCGCGAGTTCCGCATCCGCGGCGTGGCGACCAACCTCACCTTCCTCGAGGCAATCATCAACCACCCGCGCTTCGCCGACAATTCCTACACGACCAGGTTCATCGACACGACGCCGGAGCTGTTCGCGCAGGTGAAGCGGCAGGACCGCGCCACCAAGCTGCTCAACTATCTGGCCGACGTCAGCGTCAACGGCCATCCCGAAACCCGCGGCCGACCGATGCCCAAGACCGATGCGGCAGCGCCTGTCGTGCCCTATCTCAACGGCAATGTGCCTGATGGCAGCAAGCAGAAGCTCGACACGCTGGGGCCGGAGAAATTCGCTGCCTGGATGCGTGAGCAAAAAGAGGTGCTGGTCACCGACACGACGATGCGCGACGGCCACCAGTCGCTGCTCGCCACCCGCATGCGTACGCATGACATTGCCGGCATTGCCGGCACCTATGCGCGGGCGCTGCCGCGGCTGCTGTCGCTGGAATGCTGGGGCGGCGCCACTTTCGACGTCGCCATGCGCTTCCTGACCGAGGATCCGTGGGAGCGGCTGAGCAAAGTGCGCGAAGCGGCCCCCAACCTTTTGCTGCAGATGCTTCTGCGCGGCGCCAACGGCGTCGGCTACACCAACTATCCCGACAATGTGGTGCAACATTTCGTCAGCCAGGCGGCGGCCGGCGGCGTCGACCTGTTCCGCGTCTTCGACTGCCTGAACTGGGTCGAGAACATGCGCGTCGCCATGGACGCGGTGGGCGCCGAGGGCAAGCTGGTCGAAGCGGCGATCTGCTACACCGGCGACATCCTCGATCCGGCGCGCGCCAAATACGACCTTAAGTACTATGTCGGGCTGGCGAAGGAATTGCAGGCCGCCGGCGCCCATATCATCGCCGTCAAGGACATGGCCGGGCTTTTGAAGCCGGCTGCCGCCCGCGTGCTGTTCAAGGCGCTGCGCGAGGCGACCGACCTGCCGATCCATTTCCACACCCACGACACGTCAGGCCTGTCGGCGGCGACGGTGCTGGCCGGCGTGGAAAGTGGCGTCGACGCCATCGACGCGGCGATGGATTCCTTCTCCGGCAACACCTCGCAGCCTTGCCTGGGCTCGATCGTCGAGGCGCTGAAGGGAACCGAGCGCGATCCCGGCCTCGATCCGCAATGGATCCGCAACATCTCCTTCTACTGGGAAGCGGTGCGCAACCAGTATGCGGCCTTCGAAAGCGATCTCAAGGGGCCAGCCTCGGAAGTCTATCTGCACGAAATGCCGGGCGGCCAGTTCACCAACCTCAAGGAGCAGGCGCGTTCGCTCGGGCTGGAAACGCGTTGGCACGAGGTGGCACAAGCCTATCACGACGTCAATTTGATGTTCGGTGACATCGTCAAGGTGACGCCGTCGTCCAAGGTGGTCGGCGACATGGCGCTGATGATGGTGAGCCAGGATCTGACCGTTGCCGACGTCGAAAACCCGGCCAAGGACATCGCCTTCCCGGACTCGGTCGTCTCGATGCTGCGCGGCGATCTCGGCCAGTCGCCCGGCGGCTGGCCTGCGAAGCTGCAGAAGAAGGCACTGAAGGAAAGCAAGCCGATCACCGTGCGGCCGGGCTCGCTGCTCAAGCCAGCCGACCTCAAGGCCAGCCGCAAGGAGATCGAGCAGAAGCTGGAGCGCAAGCTCTCGGAGTACGAATTCGCCTCCTGGCTGATGTATCCGAAAGTGTTTACCGACTTCGCCGCCGCGCAGGAAACCTACGGGCCGGTCAGTGTGCTGCCGACGCCGACCTATTTCTACGGCATGAAGTCCGAAGACGAGATCTTCCTGGACATCGAAAAAGGCAAGACGCTTGTGGTGCGCTGCCTTGCGATCGGCGACGTCGATGAGAAGGGCATGGTCACCGTGTTCTTCGAGCTCAACGGCCAGCCGCGCCGTGTCCGGGTGCCGGACAGGGCGCATGGCGCCTCGGCGGCCAAGGCTCGGCGCAAGGCCGAGCCCGGCAACGAGGCGCATGTCGGCGCGCCGATGCCGGGCGTGGTCTCCGCCCTTTCAGTTGCCGCCGGCCAAGCGGTCAAGGCCGGCGACGTGCTGTTGTCGATCGAAGCCATGAAGATGGAGACGGCCCTGCATGCCGAGCGCGACGGCACAGTGGCCGAAGTGCTGGTCAAGGCCGGCGATCAGATCGATGCGAAGGATCTGTTGATCGCGTTTGGCTGACGCGCGGATCCATCACACTGGGGACGGCTGGCAGCAGCCGTTGATGGAGCATCGATAATGGCTTGACCCGCCGCGCCTGCTCGGGCATCGAACCCGCTCCCAATTTACCGCGCCAGAATCGCGGTGCTTAAAAAGTAGCGGAGAAAAAACATGGCCGACGACATCACAGATACCAGCCAGACTGTTGCCGCCGGCCAGTTGCGCGCCTTCATCGAGCGCATCGAGCGGCTCGAGGAAGAAAAGAAGACCATCGCCGACGACATCAAGGAAGTGTTCGCCGAGGCCAAGGGCACCGGCTTCGACACCAAGGCGATGCGGTCGCTCATCCGGCTGCGCAAGAAGGACCAGGCCGAGCGCCAGGAAGAGGAAACCATCCTCGATCTCTACAAGGCCGCGCTCGGCATGGTGTAAGGCTGTCTGGAAATTCTACTCCGGCTGATATCGCCGGAGCGAATTTCGAAACAGTCTCGGGCCAAGGAATGATGCTGGAACGGGCATCGAACCATGAGCGAATTCGACTTCGGCGCCCGCCGCGCCTCTGAATTCCGCCAACGCAGCTTCTGGGCGCTGTTCGCCGAACGGCATCCGGAGGAACGCGCTTCCATGGCGCGGCGCGGACCCTGGTTCTGGCAGCGCGGGCTGCCTGACTTCGCTCTGGTCCTGTCGATGTATGTCGCGCCGGCGCAAAGCCAAGTTGGCGTCTTTTTCGGCCGTAACGGGAAGTTCGGCGCGACCGGGGTCTGGTCGCGGCTGAAGCCGTTCCAACCGGCAATCGAAGACAGGCTGAAGCTCAGGCCGGAGCAGAGCTGCGAGGGCCTCGGCATCAATTCGATGTGGCGGGTGAACTGCTATGCCGAGGACAACTGGCCGGCCATGGCCGACTGGCTGGTGACGGAATGCTCGCGCTTCGAGCGCGCCGTCACCGACGTGCTGGGAGAGGGATAGCTATCAGGTGTTGGTGCAAAGCATCGGATCCTTCTTCGGCTCGCGCTGGCAAGGCGCGGTGCCGGTCGAGCGGTTGTTCTGGCGCGATCTAGTCCTTGTCGGCACGGCGATCAACATCGCCTCGTCGGTGGCCGCGCTCATTCTGCTCGGCTTGAAGCTGCCGCTCGCCGTCGTCCTGGCGGTGCATTTCGCGCCCGTGCCCTACAACATCTTTCTGACCTTTGCCGTCTGGCGAACCACGGAAAAATCCAGTGGCGCCAAGGCTTCGTTGATGACGCTCGGGGCTACGCTTTGGCTGATCCTGGTGGTGGTTGTCTGAGAAGATTGACACGAAAAAGGGCGGCCGAAGCCGCCCTTTGAAGATGGTGGTCAAGCTGCGGTTTAAGCCGTCGGCTCGAATTTCAGCGCCACGCCGTTGATGCAATAGCGCAGGCCGGTCGGCGGCGGGCCGTCCTCGAAGACATGGCCGAGATGGCTGCCGCAGCGGGCGCAGTGGCATTCGGTGCGGACCATGCCGTAGCTGCGGTCGACGGTGTTTTCGACCGAACCGGGCACCGGATCATTGAAGCTCGGCCAGCCGGTGCCGCTCTCGAACTTGAGCTTGGATTCGAACAGCGGCTGGTCGCAGCCGACGCAGGAAAAGGTGCCGGCGCGCTTTTCGTAGAGCAGCGCGCAGCTTCCGGGCCGTTCGGTGCCATGGCCGCGCATGACCGCATATTGCTCGGGCGTCAGGCGGGCGCGCCATTCGGCGTCGGTGCGGGTGACAGGGTAGGTGTGGGTGTCCATTTGATCTCCTCAGCCTTGGCGGCTTGTTGTTGGTTGCAAGCAATATTCGCTTAGAGATAGGCGTTGTTACGTGTTTTGCTCGCATTTTCAGCCGAGTTCCTACCCAATCGCCTGAAGATAGCGGGCGATCGACGCATGAAATGCCGTTCTTGCGCCGCCGATGATGTTCTGCTGCCACCACGCGCCGTAGATGTCGTCGAATTCGAAAGGCTCAAGTGCCGCCGCGATGCGTCGCACGGCCGGCGCATTGAGCGGAATGTAGTTCGGATAGCTGTACATGAAGCTGACATGGCGACGCGTCGGCGTCACCTGCAATATGTCGCCGGACAGCAGGGCGTTACCGTCATCGCGTTTCCAATGCAGCACCTGGCCGCCGGCAAAATGGCCACCGCAACGCACGAGTGTCAGCGACGGGTTTATGGCCAGCGTCTCGCCCGCCCAGCTGACGATGGCGTTGTGCGGCCGCATGATCCACTGGCGGTCGTCGGCATGGAGATAGATCGGCACGCCGCCAAACGCCTCGCTCCACTCGACCATCACCGAATAATAGTGGCAGTGCGAAATGGCGATCGCGGCCAGGCCGCCGCGACGGTTGATTTCGGCTACCGCCTCGTCGCTCACCATCGAGATGCAATCCCACAGCACATTGCCGTGCGGCGTCTGCGCCAGCAGCGCCCGCTGGCCGATAGCAAAGCGCGGCTCGATGCCGAAAGCGAGAACGCCGGCATCGTCCTTCATCACAAGCCTATGCCCGGCAGAGAGTTCTTCCCCAGTGATCCAGGCCTGGCCTTCCCAGCGCACATATTGCCGCTCGTCCTCGCAGATCGGGCAATTTTCTGGAGGGGTCTGCGTTGCCGCGAACTGGACGCCGCATTGCGGGCAAAGAAAGCAGGTCATCGGTTTTCCTCTCATATCAATGCTTGCGTGAGAGCTGCTTCGTCGCGGCTTCCAACCCGGCCAGCGTCAGTGGGAACATGCGGCCGCCGAAGAGATCGCGGATCATCGCGATCGAATGGGTGAAGCCCCAGTTTTTCTGGTTTTCGGGGTTCAGCCAGACCGCATTCGGCCATTGCTGGATGAGGCGGCCAAGCCAGACACTGCCGGCTTCCGGATTCCAATGCTCGACCGAACCGCCGGGATGCGCGATCTCGTAAGGGCTCATCGAGGCATCGCCGACGACGATCACCTTGTAGTCGGGGCCGTATTTGTGAAGCAGATCGAAGGTCGGGATGGTCTCGGCATGCCTGCGCCGGTTGTCCTTCCAGACGCCCTCGTAAACGCAGTTGTGGAAGTAAAAATATTCGAGCTGGCGGAATTCGGCGCGGGCGGCCGAAAACAGCTCCTCGACGCTTTTGATGTGGTCGTCCATCGAGCCGCCGACATCGAAGAACATCAAGAGCTTCACGGCGTTGCGCCGTTCGGGGCGCGTCTGCACATCGAGATAGCCGTGCTCGGCGGTGGCATGGATGGTGCCGGGCAGGTCGAACACTTCCTCCGCACCCTCGCGCACCCAGCGGCGCAGGCGCTTCAGCGCCACCTTGATGTTGCGGGTGCCGAGCTCGACGGCGTCGTCGAAATTTTTGAACTCGCGCTCGTCCCAGACTTTCACCGCACGGCGATTTCGGCTTTCATGCTGGCCGATGCGCACGCCTTCGGGATTGTAGCCATAGGCGCCGAAAGGCGAGGTGCCGCCGGTACCGATCCATTTCGAGCCGCCCTGGTGGCGGCCTTTCTGCTCCTCCAGCCGCTGCTTCAGTGTCTCCATCAGCTTGTCGAAACCGCCGAGCGCCTCGATCAGTTTCTTCTCTTCCTCGGTCAGGTGCTTTTCGGCGAGCCGGCGCAGCCATTCCTCAGGGATGTTGGCGACACCGACGGCATCGGGGCCGGTGAGCGCCTCGATCCCCTTGAAGACATGCGTAAACACCTGGTCGAAGCGGTCGATATGGCGTTCGTCCTTCACAAGCGCGGCGCGGGCGAGGTAGTAAAAACCCTGGACGTCATAGTCGACCAGCCCGGCCTCCAGCCCTTCCAGCAGCGACAGATATTCCCTGAGCGAAACGGGAACCCGCGCGGCCTTTAGTTCGAGAAAGAAGGGGAGGAACATGGTTGGCCGTTATCTATGCCGAACGGTCACGGCGGAGTCGCCACGGGCACTGTCGATTTCGCCGGATTGCAGAAGATTTGCCACGGTACGTGGGTTGGGCATGGGCAAGTGCTTTGCGATGCGGGCTTCCGCCCATTCGCGCATAGCCGACGCGGCATCGGCTATCGCTTCAGCCGTGTTTGCGCCGGCCCCGTGGCAGCCGGCGAGATCGGGCATCCGCACTCCCCAAACGCCGTCACTGCCATCCAGGATTCCGACATAGCGGATCATTCGGCTCCTTCCGCGTTATTTCGATCGCGCTCGCATCATAGCAGATCATACTCGATAAACCCTGTCCGCCGCGCGACATGGTCGTAGAGCTTGCGCGCTGTGGTGTTGGTTTCGTGGGTCATCCAATAGACGTTCTTGACGCCGATCTTGCCGGCTGCCTGCTTGACCGCTTCAATGAGGGCCGCACCGATGCCCTTGCCGCGCACATCAGGGTCGGCGAACAGGTCCTGCAGGTAGCAGTTGTTTTTCTCCGACCAGCCGGAGCGGTGATAGAGATAATGGGTCAGGCCGACCGCCTTGCCGTCGAGCGTGGCGATAAACCCCTTCGGTTCGAATTCACCTTCCGTGAACAGTCGTTTCCAGGTGATGTCGTAGACCTCGTCCGGCAGCTTGGTCTCGTAGAAGGTGAGGTAGGCAGTCCACAGCCGCCGCCAGTCGGCATGGTCGGCCAGCGCCAGCGGGCGGACGGTGATCTCGGTCATTTCGGTTCCTCCAAAGCCTTATCGGATTCCGGCGGAATCAGATCGGAAACACCATCGCCTAATCCACCGGCGAATTGTACTCGCGAAATGCGGTCGCCAGCATCTGCAGCGCGTCACGCGCGCGCGGCGCCAGATTGTGCGAATGCAGCACCACTTCGGAAGGGTCAAGCGATGGAAGACCAAGTTTGCGGCCAACCTCGATCAGGCCGGGCGGAGCGACGCAGTGAGCCAGCGCCGAAACGGCAAAGCCCGCCGATATCGCAATGTTGACGGCCGCGCCGCCGCCGCCGACGAAGGCCTCCTCCCAGGCGATGCCTGCTTTGTCCAGCGCCTCGACCGCCCGCACACGATCCGGACAGTTGCACACGGTGCTTAAGAGCGCGAGGCGCAACGGCGTTCCGCGCTGCCACTCGAAGGAAGGTGCTGCGAACCAGCCATAGTGGTTGCGCGACAAGGTCCGGCCAGGACGGCTGTCGCCTTCGCGGTGCACGATGACTGCATCGAGCTCGCCGTGTTCGAAAGCTTCCTTGAGCACCGTGCTGGTATCGATCCTCAAACTGAGCGTCAGCGATGGATCGTGCGCATGGAGCTGGGCAATCAGAATGGACAGCGCCGGACCGGCGGCATGATCGACAAAGCCGAGCGCAAGCCGGCACGGTGCTGACGCAAACTCCGCCATGGCGCGCTCGTGCGCGGCAAGGAAGTCACGCGCGGCGGGGAGGAAGACGGCGCCTCGTGCCGACAGGCTGACGCGGCGCGGCGTTCTTTCAATCAATCGCGCGCCGAGCTTCTCCTCAAGGCGGCGCAGCTTGACGCTGATCGTCGCCTGCGTGCTGCCCAGCGCCGATGCCGCCTGGGTGAAGCTCTGCAGATCGGCCACCATCACAAAGGTTCGTACGGCGTCCACATCAAGACTGGTCATCGCAGCACTCCATTGGGCCGATCATTCCGTTTTGTCATTTCTGATATAGCCGAGCATAGCCTTTTTTCATGGTCGAGTCTCCTCTATCTCAAACTGGTCGCGGTTTGAAGAGCGCCTCATGCTCGGATGGAAAGAGATCGATATGCCAATTCAACGAAACACCATAGCGCTCACCGGCGTGTGCCTGGCGTCGCTGCTGTTCGGGCTCGAAATCTCCAGCGTGCCGGTGATCCTGCCGAAACTGGAAAGCGTGCTCGCCGCCAATTTCAGGGATTTGCAGTGGATCATGAATGCCTACACCATCGCCTGCACGACAGTGCTGATGGCGACAGGGACATTGGCCGACCGTTTCGGCCGCAAGAGCGTGATGGTGATCACCACCGTCGCCTTCGGCCTCGCCTCGCTGCAGTGCGGCCTGGCTCCGAGTGCTGCACTGCTGATAGCCGCCCGCTTCCTGCAAGGCCTCGCCGGCGGCGCGATGCTGACCTGCAGCGTCGCCGTGCTGTCTCACCAGTTCCAGGACGGCCGCGAACGCGGCAAGGCTTTCGTCGCCTGGAGCGTCGTCTCAGGCATCGGGCTCGGTTTCGGGCCCGCCATCGGTGGCTTGATCGTGGCGCTGTCGAACTGGCAATGGGTGTTCCTCATCCACGTGCCGCTGGCGATCCTGGCGCTCGCCTTTATCGGCGCCGGTGTCACGCAATCGCGCGATCACAACGCCCAGAAGCTCGACTGGGCCGGCATGCTGACGCTGTCGGCGGCGGTGTTCGGCTTTTCCTATCTGATCACGCAAGGTGCGGATCTCGGGACCAGCGCCCGCATCGGCGTGATATCAGCCTCCGTGGCTGCGTTCATCGCTTTCCTTGTGGCCGAGAGGGTCAATCCCTATCCGATGTTCGATTTCTCCGCGTTCCGCATCCGCCAGTTTTCCGGCGCGATCATGGGCGCCATCGGCATGAATTTCAGTTACTGGCCGTTCATCATCTATCTGCCGATCTATTATTCGGGCGTTCTCGGCTATGACAGCACGACGACCGGCCTGCTGTTGCTCGTCTACACGCTGCCCTTCATGGTGATGCCGCCGATCGCCGAGCGCATTCGCGCGCGCTATCAGGCACGAATTGCCATCCCGCTCGGTCTGCTGACGCTAGGGATCGGTTTCATCGCCATGTGGATCGGCTCCAGGCTCGAGGGCGCCACCTGGCTGACCATGCTGCCCGGCACGCTGATTGCCGGCATCGGCATCGGTCTCACCAATTCGCCGACCACCAATACCACGACCGGCGCGGTATCGCCGGATCGTGCCGGCATGGCGTCCGGCATCGACATCAGCGCACGCCTGATCACGCTCGCTATCAACATCGCGGTGCTCGGCCTGCTGCTGACGCAAGGTATCGTTTCCCACCTGCGGGCCACACTCGGCGCGGCTTTGGAGCCGGATGAGTTGCGGGCACTGGCGGAAAGGGTCGCCACCGGCAATCTGGAGGGCCTTGCGCAGGGGACGCCGAAGCTCGCAGCCCTCGACCCATCCGGCGCCATCGTGCATGCCGCGCTGGTCAATGGTTTCGGCTGGGTCATGCTCTATTGCGGGATCGGCGTTCTCGCCCTGTCGGTCATCGGCTTCGTCATCTTCGGGCCGAAGCGCGTCGCGCCGCAGGAGAGAGGGTTTGCTCCCGCGGAGTAAGCGGCCAAAGCCGCCCGTAGCTGTCAGCCAACCCTCGATCCTCACCCCTGCCGTCTGGCCATGAAGGCCAGGCGTTCAAACAGATGCACGTCCTGTTCGTTCTTGAGCAGTGCGCCGTGCAGCTTCGGCAGCGCGTTCCTGGGGTCGGCGCGCAGATCCTCGGGTGCGATGTCGTCGGCGACCAGCAGGCGGATCCAGTCGAGCGCCTCGGAGGTCGACGGCTTCTTCTTCAACCCCTGCACATCGCGGATCTCGTAGAACTGGGTCAGGGCAGCACGCACCAAATTCTGCTTTATGCCGGGATAGTGCACGTCGACGATTTTGTGCAGCGTGTCGACATCGGGAAAGCGGATGTAGTGGAAGAAGCACCGGCGCAGGAAGGCGTCGGGCAGTTCCTTCTCATTGTTGGAAGTGATGATGACGATGGGGCGCACAGCGGCGCGGATCGTTTCGCCGGTTTCGTAGACGAAGAACTCCATCCGGTCGAGTTCCTGCAGCAGGTCGTTGGGGAATTCGATATCGGCCTTGTCGATCTCGTCGATCAACAGCACGACCTTCTTACCGGCCGCGAAGGCGTGCCAGAGCTTGCCGCGCTTGATGTAGTTTTTGATGTCGTTGAACCTGGCATCGCCGAGCTGGCTGTCGCGCAGCCGCGAGACAGCATCATATTCATACAGTCCCTGCTGCGCACGGGTGGTCGACTTGACGTGCCATTCGATCAAGTCGAGGCCGAGCGCCGATGCCACCTGGCGGGCAAGCTCGGTCTTGCCGGTGCCCGGCTCGCCCTTGACCAGCAACGGCCGCTCCAGCGCGATCGCGGCGTTCACCGCCACCATCAGATCCTTGTCGGCGACATAGGCCGCCGTGCCTTCGAAACGCATACTTGCTCCTCGGTTGGTCAGCGCGAGCGTAAGGACGCTGCTTGACCTGTGCAAGGGCGAGCCGGCTGCGACCAAAGCGTGTGAGATCGAAATGGAAACATCGGCTCATGTCACTAGCGCTTGACCGACCAGCCGCCTATATTGGGCTTGGCGGTCTGCGCTTCCCGGCAGGAGAACATTTTCCCCGGGGCCTTAACGATCCTTAGGGAGCTGTCCCTGGGAAGACCCGTGGGTTTTCTCATACGGCGCCCACCTACTTTGTAGGTTCCCGGGATCGCTCTCTCCACCGGTTGTGTGGATCGTCACTTACCTCTATCCGCCCAGTTTGGCGGATGATGTGGTAGAAAACGTCGCTCATGAAACGTCACCCAGATCCGACCTTTTCTATCGGCCGCGCATGACATCTCCCAAAGACCTGAAAAAGCAGTTGCGCCTCGAGGCACTCGGCCGTCGCGATGCGCTCGATCCGCTGTGGCGGGTGGAGATCGCGCTTGAAATGGCCGAGACGGCGCGCGACCACCTCGCCATCGAGCCGGGTCAGATCGTTTCAGCTTTCTGGCCGATGCGATCGGAAGTCGACGTCAGGCCGCTGATGTTCGCCTTGCGCGAGAACGGGGCCAGGCTTTGCCTGCCGGCCATCCTCGACAAGACCACCATCGTCTTTCGCGAACTGGTGCGCGGCGCGCCGATGGTCGAGATGGGTTTTGGCACGGTCGGTCCGCATGCGGAGGCCGAGGTTCTCGATCCCGCGGTGATGCTGGTGCCGCTCGCGGCCTTCGACAGCCGCGGTCATCGCATCGGGTATGGCGCCGGCTATTACGACCGCGCCATCGCCAGGCTGATCGACAAGGGCCAGCCGCCACGACTGATCGGCATCGCTTTCGATTGCCAGGAGGTGGGTTTGGTGCCGGATGAGGCGCACGACGTCATCATCCCGGAAATACTGACCGAGAGCGGTTTGCGCCGCTTCGACATCGCTTAAAAGACCGCGATCCCGCTTAACGCGTTTCCAAGACGTGCCGGATAGTATTCCGGCAACACAGTCCGAGCCGATGGCGGCCATCATGTTTGTCTTCGCACGCTTCCTGCTGATGCCGTTCGTCCTCATCGCGGTAACGCTGTTCGCGATGGCATTGCACATTTCCGGAACGGCCCTGCACCACCAGTTCGCCTGCATCAGACGGTTGCCACAGTGACGGATGTCAGTTCCTACAGCGAAGCCCAGGGTAATGGCCTCACCGCGAAAGGCATCAACGTCGCTGTCACCTATGTCGCGAACGATGCACCGATGACGTGGTCCGGCAAGGGAAAGGACATCGGCCTCTACACGGCGTCCAAAGGCGACGCGGTGAAGTTGTATTACAACCCTGCCAATCCATCGATCCTCGATACCGCGGCGATGAAGGGCTGGCGCGGCGGGCTGTTGCTCCTGGCCGCTACTGGTGGGTTCACTGTTTTTTACGTGTGGTTCTTCTGGCTGCGCGGACGCACCGCACCGCCGGCGTCACCGATGATGCCTTCGGCAGTTCGCGTTGCGGGCGCGAGCGCCAAGCCGCCTCAACAGCAGCGTGGTACTTTCGGCCGGCGTTAGCGCCAATCGCCCGGGTAGCGCTTGCCTAGCGTCCGTGCCTCTGGATAGAAGTGGGCATGAGACTTCTCTTCCTCGGCGACATGGTGGGCAAATCGGGACGTACGGCGGTGTGGGAACAACTGCCCGGCCTGATCTCGGATTTCAAACTCGACTTCGTCATCGTCAATGGCGAGAACGCCGCCGGCGGCTTCGGCATCACCGAAGACATTTTTCGCGACACCATCGCCGCCGGTGCGGATGTCGTCACCACCGGCAACCATGTCTGGGACCAGCGCGACGCACTGGTCTTCGCGCCGCGCGAGGAGCGCTTCTTGCGCCCGTCCAACTTCCCCAAGGGCACGCCGGGGCGCGGTTCCGGCGTCTATATCGCCAAAAACGGCGCGCGCGTGCTGGTCGCCAACATCATGGGCCGGGTGTTCATGCATCCCGAGCTCGACGATCCGTTCCAGGCCGGCGAGCGCGAGCTGGCCGCCTGTCCGCTGGGCGAGCAGGCCGATGCCGTGGTCATCGACTTCCATGCCGAAGCGACCTCGGAGAAAATGTGCTTCGCGCATTTCGTCGACGGCCGCGCCAGCCTCGTCATCGGCACCCATACGCACCAGCCGACGGCCGACCACCAGATCCTCAACGGCGGCACCGGCTACATGTCCGATGCCGGCATGTGCGGCGACTATGATTCCTCGCTCGGCATGGACAAGGAAGAGCCGCTCAACCGCTTCCTGTCGAAAGTGCCGAAAGGCCGCTTCGAGGCGGCGACCGGACCGGCGACATTGTGCGGCGTCGGCGTCACTATTTCCGACCGCACCGGCCTGACCGAGAAGATCGCGCCTTTTCGTCGCGGGCCGCGGCTCGAAGAAACCGCGCCATCCTTCTGGTCTTGACATTGATATAGTCGAGTAAAGTACCTAACTGGCGACGAAACTGCTCTAGATCGTTAAAGAGGGGACGACCTCCATGCAGCTGATCGAGTTCTTTGCGCCGCATTTTCAATTTGTTTCCGATCCAACCGCGTGGGTCGCGTTGCTGACGCTGATCGTCCTCGAGGTCGTGCTCGGCATCGACAATCTGATCTTCATCTCGATCCTGACCAACAAATTGCCTGAGGCGCAGCGCGCCCGCGCCCGCCGTCTCGGCATCTCGGCGGCGCTGATCATGCGGCTGGTGCTGCTCGCAACCATCTCCATCATCGTGCAGCTGACGACGCCGGTGTTCACAGCGTTCGGCCATGGCTTTTCCTGGCGCGACCTGATCCTGATTGCCGGCGGCCTGTTCCTGGTCTGGAAGGCGACCAAGGAAATCCACCACACCGTCGATCCCGACGACCACAAGGATACGATGATGGGCGAGACGCTGCAGATCTCGCTTGCCGGCGCCATCTTCCAGATCCTGCTGCTCGATCTCGTCTTTTCGATCGATTCGATCATCACCGCCGTCGGCATGACCGACGAGATTGCCATCATGTACATCGCCGTGATCGTGGCGGTGAGCGTGATGATGCTGGCGGCCGGGCCGCTGGCCAATTTCATCGCCAAGAACCCGAGCATCGTCATGCTGGCGCTGGGCTTCCTGCTGATGATCGGCATGACGCTGATCGCCGACGGCATGGGCTATCATGTGCCGAAGGGCTACATCTACGCCGCGATGGGCTTTTCCGCCCTGGTCGAGGGCCTCAACATGCTGGCGCGGCGAAGGAAGAAATCCAGCGGTGGGCATTGAGGCTGGGCGATCGGGGCGATCCTAGCGCCCCGGCACGCCCTTCGGATAACGGTCGCCGATCAGGCCAAGCGACAGGCCCTGTTCCAGCCATGCCTTTGCGCCGGCAAGAACCAGTGCGAAGCCGTCGGTCGAGCCGACCGCCTGCTTGACCTGCTCGTCGGCGGTGCCGGCGAAGCCAAAATTGCTGACCTCAAGAAAGGTCGCACCGTCAGGCGTTTCGGCGCCGGGCATCTCCGTGAATGTCCAGACCACAGTGGTCGGCGGATCGCTCCATTGCATGACGATCTTCTTGTTCTCGACGATCTCGCTGACATTGACCATCGCCGAGGCCCCGTACATGCGCCACTCCCAGCGAACCTCTTTGCGGCTATCCAGCCGGCCGCTACTGTGGGTAAACCAGAATTTCGTGGTGATGGCCGGGTCGACGATCGCCTCGAAGACCTCGGCGACCGGCCGCCTGATCAGCATGCCGGCTTCGGCAGTCGGCGTTTTGTGAATTTCCATCGATGCTCCTTTCCTTGTCCGGTTTGCGCTCACCAGGCGTCAGGCTCGCGCACCATGTGAACGATGCTGGCCGGGTTGGCGATCCAGAAGCCGCGAAAGCCTTCGCCCAGGGGCTCGACCGCGTCGCAACGGACGACGCCGGCCTTGGCGAGATGATCCGCAATGGCTGCAGAATTGTCGGTGAAAAGCTCAAGCCAGACTTCGGCCTGGCTCAGCATCGGCGCCTCGTCGATCCACAGACGGTTTGGGCCAAGCTCGAAGCCGATGGCCGGCGTCTTGGCGGTGAATGGATTCAAGCCGACGACGTCGCGATAGAAGGCGATCGTCGCCTCGTACTGATGTGACGGGACTTTCATGGCGATGTTGATTCCACCTGTCATTTTCGCGGTCATTGCGGGCTCCGTTGCGCTGTTCATCTGTTTGTCTCGTTGGCCGGCTCGCCCCTCATCTCGCCGCGGTAGTAGCCGTCGCGCAGATTGATGCCGTATTCGACATAGGCCTTCATGCAGGCCAGCATCTGCGACCAGCCCTCGCAATTGAGGTAGGATTTCTGCAGGCCGACCACGCCTTCCGGCCAGCCGGATTCAGCAATGGTCACAAGGGTGCCGCCATCGTCCAGCGGCTCGAAGTTCATCTCGATGCGTGTCTTGTAGGCGGGCTTGCCTTCGGCATCGGTGGCATCCCAGCGCAGCACGATATGGCGGTCCTTGATCACCTCATCGACTTCGACGGGCACCTTGCCCCACCAGACCACCCCGGTGCCGGCCTTCAGCGGCGCGCTGGCGCCGCCGATGGTGGTGAAATAGCCACTCAGCTTTTTGGGATTGACGACGGCGTCGAAGACTTCGGCGACCGGTTTGCCGATGCGCCCGGAAACTCTGAATCCAAGAGACATATCCACAGCTCCTCCTTGATTGGCTCGACGATATGTTATAGAAACATAACATGTCAAGCCAAACCGCAGACGATCACGTTTTCAAGGCGTTGGCGCATCCGCGCCGTCGCGAATTGCTGGATCGGCTGAAGGATGCGCCGCAGACGACCGGCATGTTGTGCGAGGCGTTTCCCGACATCGATCGCTGCACCGTCATGCTGCATCTCAAGGTGCTGGAAGAAGCCGAACTGGTGGTGGCAAAGCGCCAAGGGCGAGAGCGCTGGAACCATCTCAACGCGCTGCCGATCAAGCACATCCACGACCGCTGGATCAGCCAGTATGCCGGCCATGCGCTCAGCATTATCGACCGGCTGAAGTCCGATCTGGAGGGCTGAACCGGCGCGGCTGGACGAATTGAGCCGATTTATCTATAAGCCGGCCATTCCGACAGAGAACGCCGTGCATCCATCGCGTTGCACCTTGGACGGCTCTGAAAATTTGAATTCGAGTACCCGGGAGGACGAGGTGAGACCACCTCGCTTCGGGATGCTCTAGCCGAAGACGACAGGGGTGCCATGGCCGGCCATTCACAGTTCAAGAACATCATGCACCGCAAGGGCCGGCAAGACGCGGTGCGGTCGAAAATGTTTTCCAAGCTGGCGCGCGAAATCACCGTCGCCGCCAAGAGCGGAACACCGGATCCGTCGATGAACCCGCGTTTGCGCCTGGCCATTCAGAACGCCAAGGCGGTGTCGATGCCGAAGGACAACATCCAGCGCGCCATCAACAAGGCATCGATGGGCGATGCCGAGAATTACGAAGCGGTGCGCTATGAAGGCTATGGGCCAGGCGGCGTGGCGCTGATCGTCGAGGCGCTGACCGACAACCGCAACCGCTCGGCCTCGAACGTGCGCGCCGCCTTCACCAAAGCCGGGGGTGCGCTTGGTGAAACCGGCTCGGTGTCGTTCATGTGGAACCGCGCCGGCGAGATTTACTATCCGGCCTCCGCCGGCAGCGCCGACAAGGTGATGGACGCGGCGATCGAGGCCGGCGCCGATGACGTCGAGTCCGACGAGGAAGGCCACACCATCTACTGTGCGTTCGAGAGTATGGGCGAAGTGTCTAAGGCGCTGGAAGCCTCGCTTGGCGAGGCCGAATCGGTGAAGCCGATCTGGCAGCCGCAGAACAATGTCCCGGTCGACGAAGAGCGGGCGCAATCGCTGATGAAACTGGTGGCAACGCTCGAGGACGATGACGACGTGCAGAGCGTCTACGCCAATTTCGAGGTCGACGACGAGACCATGGCCAAGCTCAGCGCGGCGTAGGTCCGTGCAATACAGTCGGATGCGAATATTGCTGTATGACGGCGGCCTGCCTATAGATTAGTCAGTTATCAGGGGGGGCCGATGACCGACTATAAAGAGGCAAGTTTTGCCGATGCGGTGGCCTGGCCTCGCCGGCCCGGCATATGGCGACGGTTTCTCGCTGCACTCATCGGCTACCTTGTAATCCTGATCGCCCTCTATTTGCTCGTAGGGGCTCTATTTCTGCTGACCAACGGTGGCGTAAAAGGCAGCTTTTGGCTGAACTGGAAACTATGCCAGGAGGGTACGGTTCACGGTGCCCCGACACTTGCCCGTTATGATTGGCAGGTGTGTAGAACATCAGTACTCGGTTTGCCGGTCGCCATATGGAGCGTGGGTACGGCGCCGGGCTCAAAGCCTGGAGAAACCTCCTCCATCTCGATCGATCTGGATTCGCAAGGGAATTTCAGGCCTGCAGCATTGGACCTGGGTTTCCTCGAGCTGATCGCTCTGGCGTCTTATCTCCTCATTATGGAGTTGAAGTCCGGCCAATCAATCGGCAAGCGGCTCACGGAGCTCACTGTACATGATGAGGACGACAGACATAGGGTCGGCCTGCCGGCGAGAAAGGCTGTTCGGCGGCAACTTATCAAGTTTCTCGGCGCATTACCGATCGTCCTGACGGGAAGCTGGTATGCTTTTCAGGCTTGGGGCACCGCTCCCGGTGGCGTGCAGGATTACTCCAGCCTGGAAATAGTGGTTGCATCCGCTGCCCTCGTTTTGGTGCTGATCTGGCCGGTCTGGATTGCGATATCCATAGCTCTGGGCGACGACCCGATACACGATCGATTCGCAAATACCACGGTGCGCATACAGGAGGCCCAGACATGAGTGTGCCGGAGAGGCCCCGCGTGGTCATCACCTATTGCACGCAGTGCCAGTGGCTGTTGCGGGCCGGCTGGATGGCGCAGGAACTGCTCTCCACCTTCGGCACGGATCTTGGTGAAGTGACGCTGGTGCCGGGCACAGACGGCATCTTCACCGTTTCCTGCAACGATGTGCTGGTCTGGGACCGCAAGCGCGACGGCGGCTTTCCCGATGCCGCCAAGCTCAAGCAGCTGGTGCGCGACGTCATCGATCCGGGCCGCGATCTCGGTCATTCCGACCGCAAGGGTCACACGCAAAAGGACCCCGCTTGAGGCGAGGTCCTTGCGTTTGCGAAGTGTCATTTTTCAGAGCAATGCGAACATGAAGCAGGCCATCGACACGATGGCGGTGATGGTGCGGACGTGGTTCCACATCACCCATTGATTCAGATGGTTCGCCCACACGGCTGCGCCATTGGCGCTGGCCGGGTCGACGGCGAAGACCATGGTCACGATCGGGGTTGCCGATCAAATAGATCACGGCGCCGGCAAGCAGCCAGTATGAGCCGGACTGGCTCCACCCCATGAGAACGGCGGCGATAAGCACCAGACAGAGCACGCCGGTGCCGAACAGCGCCGTCATGAAGGTGGGCGTGATCACCGTGATGTTGATCGAATTCATCGCTGCGATGCCTTGGGGGACCGGCAGCCGGGCAAGCGCCGACATGATAAAGTTGGAAAAGGCGAAGAACACGCCGCCGACGACGCCCGAGCCGATGGCGGCGATGATGGTGAGGGTGGGAAGAAGCTTGATCATCTCAGTTGCTCCAGATGCCGGTTGCAGCGGTTTCATTTGCGTAGGCGGAAAAGTCTTTCGGCGCGCGGCCGAGCACACGCTGGACGCCGTCGGTCAGCGTCTCGTTGCGGCCGTCAAGCACTTCGGTGAACAGCTCGTTGAGCAGCCAGGCGATTTCGGGCGGCAGTTCGTATGCCGCCGTCGCGGCGGTGAATTCGTCATGCGAGATCTTGATATAGCGGATGTCGCGGCCGGTCGCCTTGGCGATCTCGGCAACCGCGTCGGCGAAGCTTAGCAGCCGCGGCCCGGTCAACTCATAGAGCTGGCCGACATGGCCCGGTTCGGTCAGCGCAACGAAGGCAGCATCGGCGATGTCGTCGACATCGACGAAGGGCTCGCCAACAGGGCCGACAGGCAAAGCCACTTCGCCCTGCCGCAAGGACTCGACGAGAAAACCTTCGCTGAAATTCTGCGAAAACCAAGCGCAACGCAGGATCGTCCAGTCAGCGCCCGAGGCTTTGACCATCTCTTCGGCGCGCTGGGCTTCGGTCTCGCCGCGGCCGGAGAGCAGCACCATGCGGGTGACGCCATTTGCCACCGCAAGCCTGGCGAAGGCGCCGACGGTCTCGGCGGCGCCCGGCACGGCGATGTCGGGATAGTAACTGATGTAGACGGCGCCCACGCCCAGCATGGCAGGCTCCCAGGTCGCCGGAACCTCCCAGTCGAAGCGGGGGCTGCCGGAACGCGAGCCGATGCGCACGGGAATGCCCTGTGAGGTCAGCCGCTCGGCGAGGCGACGGCCGGCCTTGCCAGTGCCACCGAGGATCAGGACTGGTTTGGTGTCGGTCATTGTGGTTTTCCTCTGTTTACAAATATGAGTAATCCTCACATTTGCAAAACGTGATAAACCCTCGTATTTTGGGAGTCAAGCCGTCTGTTGGCAGATTTTGTCGAGACCGGAGGCCGTCATGGAAGACACAGCAACGCCCGCATCTGCCCAGGAGCAGGTCGCATCGCCGCGACGGGCGCCCACCCAGCAGCGCAGCCGCGAGCGGGTCGAGCGCATGCTGGCCGCAGCCTCGGCGCTGATTGCCGAGCAAGGCAGCGACGCCATGCGCATGGGCGAGGTGGCGGAACGGGCCGCGGTGTCGATCGGCTCGCTTTACCAGTTCTTTCCCGACAAGCGGGCGATCGTCTGGGCGCTGGCCGAGCGCTACACCGCCGAAAGCCAGGCCTGCATCTCCTCGGCGCTCAAGGATGTCGTCGACGCCGAGGGCCTGCGGCAGGCGTTTTCGGAGCTGGTGGATATCTACTATCAGCTGTTCCTGGCCGAGCCGGTGATGCGCGACATCTGGTCGGGCACGCAGGCCGACAAGGCGCTGCGCCAACTCGAACTCGCCGACAGCCGGGCAAATGCCGAATTCCTGACCATGGTGCTGAAGCGGCTGCATCCCGGCGCCGATCCGGTGGCGCTGGAGACCACAGCGTTTCTGGTCTGGCAGATGGGCGAGGCTGCCGTGCGGCTGGCGATCTCGGTCGATCGGCAGGAGGGCGACAGGCTGGTCGCCGCCTACAAGCGCATGGCGCTGCGGGAATTGGTGGACGGGTAGGCTCGCACCACTCTGGGAAGGGTCGCTTCGAAGCAGCAGGGTGGAGGCGTCGGACCACCCGACCCTTGGGCCGACCTCCCCACAAGCGGGAGGTATCGGCGCGTTAGCTTGATGCGACTGACTTTGGCGGCAACAAAAAACCCGCCACAAAGGCGGGTTCTTGATTCAGCGATACAGGTAAACTTTAGAGGCCGAAGCCTTCGAAGCGCTTCTTGAACTTCGACAGGCGACCGCCGCGGTCGAGCAGGGTCTGCTGGCCGCCGGTCCAGGCCGGGTGCGTGGTCGGGTCGATATCGAGGTTCATCGTATCGCCTTCCTTGCCCCAGGTCGAACGGGTCGAGTATTCGGTGCCATCGGTCATGACGACCTTGATGGTGTGGTAGTCGGGATGGATATCGGCCTTCATTGTCGTGCTTCCTAGCTTGTGGCGCTACAGACGGGCCCGCGGCCTGCGTCGATGCGCCCCTTTTTAAAACTCGAAGCCGCAGCTATTGAAAAGCCACGGCTTCTAAAACGGTCGGCGAGCCTATACATCAGCCGGAATTGAATCACAAGGCCACGGCAGGCGCATATTGAACGCGCCCACCTGGAGCGGCCAGAGGAAACGGTCATGGCGGACATCAGTGGCGAGCAAGACGGGCGCAGGCGCTCGCTCGGGCCGCTCAGGCGCCTATATCCCTACATATTCCGCTACCGCAAACTGGTCATAGGCGCCCTCATTTCGCTCGCCATCGCCGCAGCGACGACCCTGGCGCTGCCGCTGGCCGTGCGGCGCATGATCGACCACGGTTTCAGCGCTTCCGGCACCGTCTTCATCGCCGAATATTTCGCCGCTTTGGTGGCGATGGCAGCCATTCTGGCGGCGGCATCGGCCGGACGCTACTACTTCGTCATCACGCTCGGCGAGCGGGTCGTTGCCGACATCCGCAGCGACGTGTTTTCGCATGTCACGACGCTTTCGCCGTCCTTCTTCGACACCGCCCAGTCGGGCGAGATCGTCTCGCGGCTTGCCGCCGACACCACGCAGGTGAAATCCGCCGTCGGCGCCACCGCCTCCGTGGCGTTGCGCAACGTCATCCTCGGCCTTGGCGCGGTGGCGATGATGGTCGTCACCAGCCCGAAACTGTCGGGCCTAGTGATCGCGGCCATTCCGCTCATCGTGCTGCCGCTGGTCGCGTTCGGCCGTTCGGTGAGGCGCCGGTCACGGCAGGCGCAGGATACGCTGGCGCAAGCGACCGCCTATGCCAGCGAGCAGATCGGCGCGGTGCGCACGCTGCAGGCGTTCACCAACGAGACGCTGGTCACCGGGCGGTTCTCGGCCGCGGTGGAAGCCGCCTTCCAAGCGGCGCGCTCGTCGATCTTCTCCCGCTCGCTGCTCACCTTCTTTGCCATCTTCATGATCTTTTCCTCGGTCGTGGCGGTGTTGTGGTTCGGCTCGCGTGACGTGCTTGCCGGCACGATGTCGCCCGGTACGCTCGGCCAGTTCCTGCTTTACTCCGTGTTTGCCGCAGGCGCGCTGGGCGCACTGTCGGAAGTCTGGGGCGAGCTTGCCCAGGCGGCGGGTGCGGCCGAAAGGCTGACCGAGATACTCGACGAGACGCCGGCGATTCAACCGCCGGCCAATCCGCTGCCGCTGCCCGCCAAGGCGACAGGCGCGATCAGCTTCGACGACGTCTCCTTCTCCTACCCGGCAAGGCCGGACCGTGCCGCCGTCCACGGCTTGAGTTTTCAGGTCAAGCCGGGCGAGACGGTGGCGATCGTCGGCCCGTCGGGCGCCGGAAAGAGCACCGTCTTTTCGCTGATTCTGCGCTTCTACGATCCCGAAACCGGCCGCATCGCCATTGACGGCGTCGACGTGCGCGAAGCCGATCCGGCTGAAGTGCGGGAGCGCATTGCGATCGTGCCGCAGGATGTCACCATCTTTGCGGCAAGCGCGCGCGACAATATCGGCTTTGGCAGGCCGGGCGCGACGAATGCCGAGATCGAGGCCGCCGCCGGGGACGCGCTGGCCGACGAGTTCATCCTCAGGCTCGACAAGGGCTACGATAGCCAGGTCGGCGAGCGCGGCGTCACCTTGTCCGGCGGCCAACGTCAGCGCGTGGCGATCGCCCGCGCCATCCTGCGCGACGCGCCGATCCTGCTGCTCGACGAAGCCACGTCGGCGCTCGACGCCGAAAGCGAAACGCTGGTGCAGACGGCGCTGGAACGGCTGATGCAGGGCCGCACCACCATCGTCATCGCCCACCGGCTGGCGACCGTGCTGAAGGCCGACCGCATCCTGGTCATGGATGGCGGCCGCATCGTCGAGGAAGGCACGCACCAGAGCCTGGTCGCCAAGGGCGGCATCTATGCAAGGCTGGCCAAGCTGCAGTTCGAAACCGGAGCAAGCGCCTTCAGGGGTGCCGCGGAGTAGCAACCCGCAATCAGGCGGGACCATACCGCTTGCGGAGATGCTCGGTGAAATGCGCGGCATTCAGTTTCTCGCCCGTGGCGCGCTCAAGCAGTTCGGGCGTCGACCAGCGCGATCCCTGCGACCAGATATTGTCGCGGCGCCAGTCATTGATGGCGGCGAAATTGCCCCTGGCGAGATCGCTGTCGGCTGAAGGATGGTCGCGCGTCAGCGCAGCCCATTGCTGCGCCGCCATCATGGCGCCCAGCGTATAGGACGGGAAATAGCCGAAGGCGGCGCCTGGCCAATGCACGTCCTGCATCGGTCCGTCGGCTGGGTTGTCGATGGTCGAAAGGCCAAGATACTCCCGTATCTTGGCGTCCCACGCTTCGGGCAGGTCGGCCGCCTGCAGCCGCCCCGAGACCAGCTCCTGCTCCAACTCGTAGCGCAGGATGACATGCAGCGGGTAGGTGACCTCGTCGGCGTCGACGCGGATCAGGCCGCGCTCGACCCGGTGCACATGCGGCAGGATGTCGTCCAGCGACCAGGCCTCGCCGAGATGCTTTTCCACCACCGGCAGCGCCCAGCGCCAGAATTCGGGGTTGCGGCCGATCTGCTTCTCGACGAACAGGCTCTGGCTTTCATGCACCGCCATGCCGCGGGCCTTGCCGAGCGGCCAGTGCGCCCAGGCCTTCGGCAGGTTCTGCTCGTAGAGCGCATGGCCGGTCTCATGCAGCACGCCCATCAGCGCCGACAGGAAGTCGGACGTCTTGTAGCGGGTGGTGATGCGCACGTCGCTCGGCACACCGCCGCAGAAAGGATGGTGCGACACCGACAGCGAGCCATGGGTGAGGTCGAAGCCGACCGAAGCCATCATGGCAAGGCCAAGCTCGCGCTGCCGGTCGATCGCATAGCTGCCGGAGAGCGGCTTCAGCGGGCGCTTGGCCAGTCGCGCTTCCTGTACGGCCAGCGCTTCCGGCACGAAGCCCTTCAGGAATGTCTTCAGCTCGGTGAAGACCGGCGTGATGTCGGCGGCCCGGTTGCCAGGATCGTATTGCTCCATCAGTGCGTCGTAGGGATCGAGGCCGAGCGCGTCGGCGCGCAAAGCGGCTTCCTCGCGCACCAGCGCGATGACACTTTCGAGCGCCGGCAGGAAGCCTGCCCAGTCATTCTTGGCGCGCAGATCGCGCCAGAGCTGCTCCGAGCGCATACGCGCCACCGTCTGGCGCTCAACGAATTCGACCGGCAGGCAGGTCAGGTTCGTGTATTGGCGACGCAGTTCGCGGACCGCCGCCTGCTGCTCCTCGTTGAGCGCTTCAGCTTCTGCAGCGGCGAGCCAGTCGGCGATCTCCGGCGCGGTAGCCCTGATATGCAGCATGCCGGCAAGGGAAGACATCGCTTCGGCGCGCTTCTCGCCGCCGCCGACGGCCATGTGGGTCGCCTCGTCGGCGCCGAGGATAGCGAGCGCATGTTCCAGCGCTTCGAGCTTGTGGCCGAGATCATCGAGCTTGTGAAAGGACATGGCAGGTTCCGCGTTTTGGACGGCGGGAAAAGATACCAACGCGCCAGGATTGGCAACCCTCAAAGGTGGCTATCGCCGATGCAGCTTGCGCCGGTGAGCTGGTGCGTGGAATGCTGGCTGACGGTGGAACACCGCCATGGAGGGGAGACTAAGATGATCGGCAATATCCTGGTCGGGCTGGTGGCACTGATCCACCTCTTTATCGTCTATCTGGAGATGGTGGCGTGGGACACACCGCGCGGGCACAGGGCGTTCAACCTCAAGCCGGACTTCGCCAGCGCATCGAAGGTGCTCGCCGCCAATCAGGGGCTCTACAACGGCTTCCTTGCCGCCGGGCTGATCTGGGGCCTCTATCTCGGGGCGGCGGGATTCCAGATCAAGGTGTTCTTCCTGCTTTGCATCGCCGTCGCCGGCCTCTATGGCGCGGCGACTGCCAGCCGGAAGATCCTCTATATTCAGACCGTGCCGGCGGTGCTGGCCCTCGCTGCGCTGTGGCTGGGCTGGTGACAAAAAAACGCCCTCGGAGCCAGATCCGGGGGCGTCAGACAGTCCCTTCCTCATTCCTGGAGATATCAGAGCGGATCTCAGCCGTTCGGATAATTCCCGCCGTCGGAGCCATCACCGATCATGAAGCCGCTGCCGGTGTCGGACATCAGCCTCAGATCGACATTGTCGAGGCGGCGCAGCAGATCGTGATATTGCGCGGCCGGGATCCGGCCATGGTCCGAAGCGGCGACCCGTTCGGCGGCCTGGCCGATATGCGCCGCACGCAGATGCAGCCACCGCGCTTCCGAGGTCGAGATGCCCTTCGTTTCGCGCGCATCCGTGATGCCCTGTTCGACGCCCCGCACCTGCTCGATCAGGCCGGTCACGCGCGGACCGGTCATGTCGGTCGGGTCGCTGGCGTCGAGGGCGCCCTTGTGATGTCCGGCGGCATAGGCGCCGGCGAGTGGAACAGTGATCAGAAGTGTCGTGAGGGTTGCGGTCCTGAGAGTCTTCAAAGAGCGCATGATGTGCGTCTCCTCCTGCTGTGGAAGGGGCAAGCGCTTTCGCTCCGCCTTCCGGAAGCGGGCCGTCCGGTTCCGTCGCGTCGCGATGGGAGGCATCGCCGGTGGTTCTCGGCCCTGCGCGTCAAAGTAGGAGCCCGGAAACGCGAAGTGTAATTAAAGAAAGATAATGTTTTCAGGCCTTGCCGACCTGGCGTTGCGCCCTAGAGTTGAGCCGGCAAACAATTTCGCGTGACTGAAAATCACCGTTCGGTGAGCTTCAGTTCAATGCGTCGGTTCTTGTTGCGGGCGTCTTCGGTGTCGGCGGGGTCGAGCGGCTGGAATTCGCCGAAGCCGGCCGCAACCAGCCGGTTGGCGGGCACGCCGTTCTCGATCAGGAACTTGACCACCGAGGTCGAACGCGCCGTCGACAATTCCCAATTGTCGCGATAGCGGCCGGCGCCGGACAGCGGCTTGTTGTCGGTGTGGCCGTCGACGCGCAGCACCCAGTTGATCTCGGGCGGGATTTCCTTTTGCAACTCGATGATGGCATCGGCGAGCTTCTTCATCTCGACTTTGCCGGCATCGTTGATCACTTCCGACCCGGTCGGGAACAGAACTTCCGACTGGAAGACGAAGCGGTCGCCGACGATGCGGATGTTCTCGCGGTCGGCGAGGATTTCGCGCAGGCGGCCGAAGAAGTCGGAGCGATAGCGGTTCAGCTCCTGCACGCGCTGCGCCAGCGCGACGTTGAGCCGACGGCCGAGATCGGCGATCTTGGTGTTGGAATCGCGGTCGCGCGTTTCAGAGACGTTGAGGGCATCCTCGAGCGCGCCGATCTGCTTGCGCAGCGCCGCGATCTGCTGGTTGAGGATCTCGACCTGGCTCAGCGCCTGCTGGCTGATCTGGCGCTGGCTGTCGAGTTCGCCGCCGAGTTCCGCGGCGCGCTGGGTGGCGGCGTCGCCGGCGCCGGCACCTTGCGCCAGCAGCTGCTCGAGCCGGCTCTTCTCAGCTTCGGCGGCCGACAGCGACGCCTGCAGATTGGCCAGCGAATCGTCCTTGTCCTGCGCGCTCGAGCGCTCCAGCGCCAGCAACTGCGTCAGTTCGTTGATCTGCGAGTTGAGGCGCGTGAGCGCCGTATCCTTGCCGGAGAGTTCGCGTCCGAGCAGGAACTGCGCCAGCACGAAAACGGTGAGCAGGAACATGATGGCGAGCAGCAGCGTCGACAGCGCGTCGACGAAGCCCGGCCAATAGTCGATCCGGCGATCGGTGCGCCGGCCCCTGGCGAGAGCCATGCTAGTGGACCCCGGGTTTCTTCAGCGCGTCGGCGATCTTTTCCAGCGTGTTGCGCATCGCCTTCTGCTCGTCCGACTGGGCCTCGACCCAGTCGCGCATGATCTGCTGCTCGGAGCGCATGTTCTTGACCAGGCCGGAAATGCCGTCGGCGAGATTGGCCATGGCGGTGGCGACGCGCGGATTGGAGCCGCCGCCGCTTTCCTGCATGCTGCGCAGCCGTTCCGACAGGACCCGGATCTCGTCGGAGGATTCAGTCTTGGCCGGGTCGGCGACGGCGATGTCGGAGGAGAGATCGGTGACCGAGGAGAGCCAGTTTTCCAGCTCGGTATAGAAACGGGTCTGGGCGCGGCCGGCCTGCAGGTCGAGGAAGCCTAGCACCAGCGACCCGGAAAGACCGAACAGCGAGGACGAAAAGGCCGTGCCCATGCCGGCCAGCGGTGCCGACAGCCCCTGCTTCAGCGAATCGAGCACCGCGGCGGCGTCGCCGGTGCCGGGATCGAGCGATTCGATGGTTTCGCGGATCGAGCCGATGGTGTTGAGCAGGCCCCAGAAGGTGCCGAGCAAACCGAGGAACACCAGCAGGCCGACAAGATAGCGCGACGTGTCGCGGCTTTCGTCGAGGCGGGTGGCGATCGAATCCAGCATGGTGCGCATCGAAGACGTCGAGAAGGCCACCGTCGAGGAGCGGCCGATCATCGCCTTCATCGGCGCCAGCAGCACCGGCTCGGTGGTTTCGGAACCGGCGCGGAAGGAATTGACCCAGCGCACTTCGCGAAACAGTCGTCCGACCTGGGCGAAGGCGAGCAGGATGCCGACCACAAGGACGCCGACGATCAGGCCGTTGAGGCCGGGATTGCTCCCGAAAGCGGTCGAGATCTGGCGGGTGAGGATGGCGGCGATGAAGGCGACGATGACCAGGAAGATGACCATGGTCAGGAGGAAGACCTGCGGGCTCGACAGTTTGTGCGGATCGTACATCAGGACATCAGAACGCCTGCCCACGCCGAAGGATCTGAGAAAAGCCATCCGTGCCCCGTTTCCGATGCTCTATTTGCCTTGACGCAATTCCGAACGGGAAGCCGCTCATACTTCCCTGGAACCGCTCCATTGCCGCCGATCACGTAATTCGCGACTCTAAACGGAATTGTGACCAAATTGAATGGCGCTTGGCAATATTGCCCGACTGTCGGGCCGCACCACGCCGTTCAGAGGCGGTTGACGACCAGGCAGTCGACCATGGCGGCAAGATGCAGCCCGGCGCCGGTGACGACAAAGCCGTGCCAGAGGGCATTGTGGAAGCGCAGGCGTTTCCAGGCGAAGAAGATGACGCCGCAGGAGTACACGATGCCGCCGGCGACAATCAGCGCGATTGAAGTCGTCGGCAACGTCGCCACCAGCGGCTTGACCAGGACGACGCCGCTCCAGCCGATGGCGAGATAGAAGACAATGGCCAGACGATCAAAGCGGCCGGGCAGGAACACTTTCATGGCAATGCCGGTCAAAGCAGCGGTCCAGACAAGGACAATCATCGGCAGCGCCAGCGGCGAGCCGTCGAGCTGGGCCAGAAAGGGCGTGTAGGTCGCGGCGATCAGGAGGTAGATCGCCGCATGATCGAAGCGCCGCAAGATCCACTTCGCCGGCGACGTCACCGGCCACAGATTGTAGGTCAGCGAAATCGACAGCACAGTCAGCAGCGACACCACGAAGAAGGCGGCGGCGATGTATTCGCCGGGACCGGCATGGAAGGCGGCCAGCGCCAGCAACGCCGAGCCGGCTGCTATCGCCAGCACGATGCCGACCGCATGGACGATGCCATCGGCGATCATCTCCGCACGCGAGTAGTGCCAACGCCCGACAAAAGGGATTTCAATTGGCTGGTCTGGCTGCGCTTCTCGCGAGGATAGTGAAGGTATGCTCGTCATAAAAATCCTGCGTCACCCTTATCTGGGCGGCCGCCGGGCAGTATTTCAAGCTTTGATTGCGGTTTTGCGACTGCGGCGCTTCAGCGCGCCGCGCCGGCATGCCAAGTGATCAGCGCGCCGAAAGCGGCTTCTTCACGGCCTTGAGCAGCGCGCGCTGGATGACCTCGTTGCCAGCGACGAGCGAACCCGCCTCGAGCATATCCTGGCCGCCATCCATGTCGGAGACGAAGCCACCGGCCTCGCGGATCAACAGCAGGCCGGCGGCAATGTCCCAGGCCGACAGGCCGGTTTCCCAAAAGCCGTCCATGCGGCCTGCGGCGACATAAGCGAGATCGAGCGCGGCGGAACCCAGGCGGCGCACGCCCGAGACCTCGGCCATCACATTGCGCAACTCGACGAGGAAATTGCCGTGCTGGCCGCGGCCGAGATGCGGCACGCCGCAGCCGATGACGCAGTCGGTGAGCTTGCTGCGGCCGGCAACGCGCAGCCGGCGATCGTTCATGAAGGCGCCGCCGCCGCGCTCGGCGGTGTAGAGCTCATCCATTGCCGGATTGTAGATGACGGCGGCGACCAACTGGCCCTGTCGCTCCAGCGCGATCGAGATGGAAAAGATCGGAATGCCGTGCAGGAAATTGGTGGTGCCGTCGAGCGGGTCGACGATCCAACGGTGCTGGTCGTCGTCCCCTGCGATCATGCCGCGCTCTTCCATCAGGAAGGCATAACCCGGCCGTGCCTTCGACAGTTCGGCAAACAGGATGTCCTCGGCCTTGCGGTCGGCTTGGCTGACATAGTCGCCCGGTCCCTTCATCGACACCTGCAGGTTCTGCACCTCGCCGAAGTCGCGCGACAGCGAGCGGCCGGCCTTCATGGCGGCCTGGACCATGACATTGAGAAGTGCGGAGCGTGCCATCGTATCTGTTCCTGCCTACGTGTCAGTCTGCGCGGCGCATGTAGGTGAGTTCGTTGGTGTCGACGACGATGCGTTCGCCGGCGCCGATGAATGGCGGCACCAGCACGCGGATGCCGTTTTCCAGGACCGCCGGCTTGTACGAGGACGCGGCCGTCTGGCCCTTCACCACCGGGTCGGCCTCGGTGATGGTCAGCGTCACCTGGTCGGGCAGCGAAATGCCGATCGGCCTGTCCTCATAGAGCTGGACCGTCACCATCATGCCGTCCTGCAGGAAGGCGGCGCGGTCGCCGACGAAATCCTTCGCCAGCTCGAGCTGCTCGTAGCTCTGCGTGTCCATGAACACCAGTGCGTCGTCCTGGGCGTAGAGGAAGGAAAAATCCTTCAGGTCGAGCCGGATCTGCTCGACGGTCTCGGCCGAGCGGAAGCGCTCGTTGAGCTTGGTGCCGTTGATCAGGTTCTTCAGTTCGACCTGGTTGTAGGCACCGCCCTTGCCGGGCTTGACGGTGTTGGTCCTGACCGCCACCCAGAGGCCGCCATCGTGCTCGATGACATAGCCGGGACGGATTTCGTTGCCATTGATCTTGGCCATGATGAGATTGATCCGGGATGCTACCAACGGCTTGGCCGTTGGTATGGGGATGGTCGCTGGACAAGCGATTTCGGGCCCCCAAGACCACAAATCGGCAGGAGAGGCAAGGGATGCCAGATCGCCCGACAAGGGCTGGTAGCCTCAAACCTGGGCTGCAATGACTTTGCCGACGGCCTCGACTATGGCATCCGCAGCCTCAGTCAGCCGGTTGAGATGAGGCGAACGAAGTGCGGCGACCTGCAAGGAAAGGTCGACATCTTCCGTGTTGACCAGCATGAGGCCGTCGGGAAGTCCGCGCCTTGCAAGACGCAACGGCACTAGCCCAAGGCCGTGCCCCCGACGGACCCATTCCATCTGCAAGGCCGGATCCTGTATCTCCGCCGCGATCTCGAAACAACGCCTTCCGCCGACCAGAACCGACATGAGTTTCTGGCGCGCGTCGCAAGGTGCCGGACTAAGCACCCACGGCATGGGTGTCCGGCCACCGTCTTCCGGATCGGCGACGGTGGACGCAGCTATGACGCCAAGACGTTCAGTGCCAAGCGCTTCCGGACCTGGCTTGTCCGACGATCGCAGAACAATCGTCACATCGAGCTCGCCGCGTTCGAATTGATCGATCAGTTCGGCGCTCCAGCCGGTCTTGAGCCGTAGCGACACTTTCGGGAACGCCGCCGCGGCGTTGGCGATGGCCCCCGCTATGTCGCGGTCCGAGAGGCCATGGGCGAGACCCAGGCGGAACAGTCCTTCCGGCTCGGTCTTTCCGGCGAAGGATTTCAGCGCTTCTACGGAAGCGATGATATCGCGGCCGCGCGCCAGCACTTCCAGCCCCGTCGGCGTCAGTCGCGGCGGCTTTTGCCGGCGGTCGAGCAGCGTCGTGCCAAGCATGTCCTCCAGCCGCTGGATTTGCCGTGTCACAGCCGGCTGCGTCAGCGGCAGGCGCCGGGCGACCTTCTGGATCGAGCCCTCCTCGGCAAACAGGGCGAGCGTGCGCAATTCCTCAAGCATAGCCAGAACGATGTTTTGCAAGCATAATCATTCTGAACATTATGAATTTGAAATCCACCGCCTGGCAAGCGATTTTCCTTTCAAACGGAAGGACAATGACAATGAAGGCAATCGAACTGCAGAAGCCGGGCGGCATCGACAATCTCAAGATGGTCGAACGACCAACGCCGGAGCCCGGCCGTCAGGAGATGATCGTCCGCGTCAAGGCGACGGCGCTCAACTACCGCGATGTCGAGATCGCGCGCGGCAGCTATCACACGACATTCCCCTTGCCGCTGGTGCCGCTTTCCGACGGCGTCGGCAAGGTCGTGGCGCTTGGCCCCGAGGTCAGCCGCTTCAAGGTCGGCGACCGGGTCTGCGGCACGTTCTGGCAGCGATGGGTCGGCGGCAGCTTCGCCATGGCCGAACCCTCATACCAGCGCGGTGGCCCTATCGACGGTTTGCTGAGCGAATTCGCCCGGCTGGACGAACAGGCGGCTGTCATCGCGCCGGCGCATCTCAGCGACGTAGAGGCGGCGACGTTACCCTGCGCCGCCGTCACCGCTTGGCATGCCTTGTTTACGGAAGGCAACCTCAAGCCGGGCGAGACCGTGCTCAGCCTCGGCACGGGCGGCGTATCGCTGTTTGCCATGCAGTTCGCGAAGGCGGCCGGCGCGCGGGTCGTCGTTACGTCGAGTAGCGATGAGAAACTTGTCCGGGCCAAAGAGCTCGGCGCGCATCACGGCATCAACTACCGCGACAATCCGGACTGGTCGTCGGCCGTGCTGCCGCTGACCGATGGCCGGGGCGCCGATCACATCATCGAAGTCGGTGGTCCCCAAAGTTTCGCGCAGTCGCTCAAGGCGTCGGCGCGCGGCGCCCAGATCAACGTCATCGGTTATCTCGGCGGCAGCGAAGGGGTGATCAATCCGCTCGACATCTTCCGACGCCAGGTGAAAGCACGCGGCATACCGGTCGGCTCGCGCGAGTCCTTCGAAGCGATGAACCGGGCGCTCGCCGTCAATCGGCTGCGGCCGGTGATCGACCGGGTCTTCCCATGGGCAGAGGCAGCGCAGGCCTTTCGCCATCTCGAACACGGCTCTCCCTTCGGCAAGGTTGTGCTGGATCATACACAGTGACGTTGCGTGTCAGGGCAGGCGGTTGGCCTTCTGCAAGGCTTGCTTTGTCTGATCGTCGGTCAGCCCTTGCAGGAAATCGTCCATCTCCGGATCGATAAGGCCGGCGCGGCGGGCGACCACATACCAGGCCCCGGCCAGGATCAGGTCGGGGTCGGTTCCGATGCCGCCCATATAGAGCTTTGCCAACCGGTTCTGGGCAGCGACATTGCCGCCTTCAGCTGCCTGCTTCATCCAGTTGAAGCCGGATTTCAGGTCGCGAACACCGCCCCGGCCCTCGATCATCCAGGCGGCAAGATCGATCTGCGCGGTGTCGTAGTTCTGCCTGGCAGCCTGTGCCAGCAAGCTGCGGGCCTTTCCATCGTCGCGGGTCTTGCCGCCGACGCCATTGGCATAGACCTGCGCCATCGCATACTGGGCGTCGGCAAGCCCTGTCGCCGCGGCACGCTCATAATAAGGCACAGCCCTGGCGATGCCGGCATCGCCAGGATCCTGCTGCACGAGCAATTGCGCGAAGTTGAACTGCGCCAGCCGGTTGCCGGCCTCGGCGGCGGCCTGCATCAGCGCATAAGCTCCCTTCTCGTCCTTCTTGACGTAGCGGCCGTCGAGCAGCATCAGCGCATACTGGAACTGCGATTCAGGAATCCCCTGCTCGGCGGCCTGCGCATACCATTTGGCGGCTTCCGCTGGGTTGAGCGGCACGCCCAACCCGCGCGACAGGATCTCGGCCACCAGCGTTTGCGCCGCCGGGTCGCCATTCTGAGCCCGCACCAACGCCAGATTGTAGGCCGTCTTGTAAAGGCCGCGCTGGAAAGCGCCATAGGCGGGGTCCGCCGGCTTGGCGCCGAAACGTTCGGGGTTGATCGCGTCGGCCGACGGCAGCGGCGCGGTTGTCGCCGGCTGCGGCAGCGGGGTGTCGATCGGCTTGTCGATATGGACGCCGGAATCCGTGGCACCGGCTTTTGGGGCACCCGCATCGGGGGCGACCGCATCCGGCACGCTGAGGGCGGGCGCGCTGGTGTCCGGCCTCGGCTGCGGCAGCGGAACGGTCTCCGCCGCGATCGCTGCCCCGCTCATCAAGGCCGCAACGAGAACCGCCAGAGGAAGTCCAGGTCGGCGCACGTCAGCCCTCGAAGCGCGGCGCGGTTTCGTCGAGCAGCGCATTGGCGGCAGCAATCGCCGCCTTCGGATCGGCGCCTTCGGCAAAAACGGCGCTGGACAGCGCCACGAACTCGGCGCCAGTGGCGGCCACCGCTTCTACCGAAGCGATGGCGGAACCGGCCATAACGACGCAAGGGATCTCGATCACGTCCGCCCACCATTGCCCAAGCGACAGGTTGCGCGGGTGCGGCTCGGGCTTGTTGTCGTAGCCGAAGCGGCCGAAGAAGATGTAGTCGGGCCTGGTTTCGCCGAGTTCCAGCGCGTCGTCGCGCGTCTTGGCGCCACCGGCGCCGACCATCATCTTGCCCTGGAAGTGTTCGATGGTCTCAGCGAGCGCGTCCTTGGAAACCTCGACATGAATGCCGTCGGCCTGGACACGGCCGGCAATGCGGGTATCGCCGGCGATGATGACAGCGATGCCGGCCGCTTGCGCGGCCGGTACGATCTGTTCTGCAAAAGCCTGGAAGGCAGCCTCGTCCATGCCGTTTTCAGGCAGGATCAGCGAAGCGATATCACCGCCGTCGAAGGCAGCCGCAATGCGGCGCGCCGGAGCGTCCTTGGGTGCGATCAGCACGATGCGGCAGCGGTTGGGGGGTGTTGCGTCGTTCATTGGCTTTCGATCCCGGGTTTCGCCTATGCCGGGCGAAGATGGTTGCATTGCGGCATAGAACAAAGCGCCCGCCTTGAACAGGCGGGCGGGGATCGATGCGATGGCTTTGGTTTACGATCGCCGGCGAGCCGACGCTCTGCGGCTCATTTGACGGCTTGCGGGCTTTCGGCCGGCGATTTGGCCCTCCACAAAGTCCAGCCGAGATTCATGCCGGCGGCGGCGATCAGGATGGCGGCTGCGCCGACGAGCTGGGCCGGATGCAGCCGGTGGCCGAAGGCCATCACATCGACCAGGATCGCAACGACAGGATAGATGAAGGACAGCGACCCCTGCAGATGCGTCGGCAGTTTCTGGATGGCGGCGTACATCAATATGTACACCAGGCCGGTGTGAACGACGCCAAGCGTGGCCAGCATGGCCCAGCTCCAGGCATCGGCGGGCAAATGCGAGAGGTTGGCAAAGGGCGCCAGCATGACGACGCCGACGCAGACCTGGATCAGCGCGATCAGATGCGGCGGGGTGCCCTTGAGCTTCTTGGCGACGATTGCCGCGACAGCCCAGAAGAAGGCCGCTCCGAGCGCCATGACGATGCCGATGACATAATCTGTGCCGGTTATGCCGGAACCGACACCCGCATCGGGCCCTGTCTGCACGATCAGCAGCATGCCGGCGAAGGCGATGCCGAGCCAGGTCAGCTTGGCCAGGGTCAGCCGCTCGCCGAAGAACAGCGCGCCGAAGCCGACCAGCATGAAGGGCTGCGTGTTGTAGACCGCCGTGGCAATCGAGATCGAGGCGCGGGAGAAGGCGCTGAACAGCAACAGCCAGTTGATGACAATGGCCGCGCCGCCAAGAGCGGCGATGGCAACAATGCGCAGCGTCAGCCTGCCGCGCAGCAGCCCGAGTGCCGCGCAGGTGATCAGCAGCGCCACCGCTCCGAAAGCGCAGCGCCAGAACACCACGTCCATGACGGGCTGGCCCGACATGACGACAAACCAGCCGATCGTGCCGACGATCGTCATCGCCGCCGTCATCTCGATCGTGCCACGTACCGTGTTGTCCATGACAATACCTCTATCTGTTGAGGCCATAATCTCATGCCGTCTTGAGGGTTTATATACCCTATGAAAGGTGATAGGGGGGCAGGACCTTATTCAATAAGGTGCGCGCAGCCCTTTTGCGAGGAGATGATAAAGTTGGACGAGTTGGACAGAAAGCTTCTCGACATCCTGATCCTGGATTCGCGGACTTCGTTGAAGGATCTGGCGCAGCAGGTCGGGCTGTCGTCGCCGAGCGTCTCGGAACGGCTGCGGCGGCTCGAGGAACGCGGCGTCATCCGCGCCTTCACCATCGAGATCGACCCGGAGGCGCTGGGGTTTCCGCTGCAGGCGATCGTGCGGGTGCGGCCACTGCCGGGCAAGCTGCATATCGTCCAGAAGCTGATCGAGGAGATCCCGGAATTCGGCGAATGCGACAAGGTCACTGGCGACGACTGTTTCGTGGCCCGGCTCTACGTGCGCTCCATCGGCGAGCTCGACAAGCTTCTCGACCGCATCGCCGACAAGGCGGAGACCAGCACCGCCATCATCAAGGCGCAGCCGATCCGGCGCCGTCCGCCGCCACTGAATTAAGCTCCAGCTTGTAGCCGATGTGGCTGGCCTTGAAGCCGAGCCGGTCATAGAAGCGATGCGCGTCCTGGCGGCTCTTGTTGGTGGTCAGCTGGACAATCTTGCAGCCGCGTTCACGGCACTGTTCGACCGCCCATTCCAGCAGACGCTGTCCCAGCCGTTCGCCGCGGCGGTCTGCGACGACGCGCACAGCCTCGATCTGGCCGCGCAAGGCGCCCTGCAGCGACAGCCCGGCGAGATAGCTGATCTGCAACGTGCCGATGACGCGGCCGCTATCCGTCATCACGGCAAGAAACTGGTTGGGGTCGGCGTCGATGGCGGCAAAGGCGTCGCGATAGGCCTTGGCGAGTGGCTCGGTCGCATCCTCGCGGCTGCGGCCAAGCGGATCGTCGGCGAGCATGGCTACGATGGCAGGCAGGTCGGCCGCTTCGGCGCGGCGGATGTGGGGTTCGCTCATTGTCAAAAACCTGGGGTCAAAAACCTGGGGTCAAAACCTGGGGCCAAAACCTGGGGTCAAAACCTGATGCATCGGACGGCGCCCTTATGCATCGGCGGCGATCTTGCCGTAAATCCGGAACCGTCGCTTTACGCACAGTTGATCGACACGGCCGGCATTTTCCCGGTCGCGGCGCAAGGGTTTCTGGGCTATTGCAGGGCAACCGTCTTCCCTCCAGCATTTCCAGTTCATGTCAGGTCTGCTCGCCGATCCGTGGTTTTATGCCGCCGCCATTCCGGCGGTGATACTTGTCGGGCTGTCGAAAGGCGGCTTCGGCGGCGCTGTCGGCTTCGTTGGCGTGCCTTTGATGGCGCTGGCCATGCCGCCGGTGCAGGCGGCGGCCATCCTGCTGCCGATCCTGTGCCTGATGGACATCGTTTCGGTGTGGACGTGGTGGGGTGTGTATGACAGAAAGATGCTGGTCGACATGATGCCGGGCGCGGTGATCGGCATTGGGCTCGGCTGGCTGACGGCAGCGCTCGTAACCGAAGAGATGGTGCGGCTGATCGTCGGCGCTGTCGCGCTGATCTTCGTGCTGCGCTGGCTCTATCTCCAGTTCCGCCACGGTTCCGACCATGCGGCGGCGCCCAACCGCATCGCCGCCGCCTTCTGGGGCACCGTCGCCGGCTTCACCAGCTTCGTCGCCCATGTCGGCGGGCCCCCCTTCCAGGTCTATGCGCTGCCGATCCGGCTCGATCCGAAGGTGCTGTCGGGGACATCGGCGATCTTCTTTGCCGCCACCAACGCGCTGAAGCTGATCCCCTACTTCGCGCTTGGCCAGTTCGACACCGCCAACCTGACGGCGTCGGCCGTGCTGATGCCGCTGGCGCCGCTGGCCACCATCGCCGGCGCCTGGCTGGTGCGGCGCATGCGGCCGGAGATTTTTTATCCCTTCACCTACGCGACCGTGGCCGTGGTCGCGGTCAAGCTGCTTTGGGACGGGATCGCCGGCCTGCTCTAAATCCCGCTCAGGCGGCTGCCGGTTTGGTTCGCGGGGCGCTCGCAAAGGTCAGCGATGCACCACCCATGACCACGACCGCCATTGCGCCGAGAGTGGCGATATCGTGCGCGGTCGGCTTCAGCACCATGTCGGCGACGACGACGATCATGATGACGAAATCGAACTTGACGATCCGTATCATGCGGCGCCCAAACGCTATGGCAGCCGGGGTCATGCCGTCCGCGGCAAGCATTGTGGCAAGCTTTTCGAACGAAGGCTTGAGCACGAGGATACCGGTCAGAAACGCGGCGGCGTAGCCGCAAAGGCCGATGACGACCCAAAGGTCGGAGAAGCCGGTCCATAGCGAAGTCAGCACCAGACCAGAAGCCAGGGTCGCGATAGACGCCGGCACGAACAGACGCAAGCCGAGTTTGTCCGTCGTTCTCAGCATGACCATCAGCGTCTCGTCGTCGCCGTCGCGATCGGCGAGTATCGAAACCAGCAGCATGGCGAAACCGCCGCCGAGCCAGAGGATCGCTGCCATGACATGCAGGAATTTGAAGAGAGAATACCAGTCCATTGCCGCTCCTTGTGCATCGTTCCGGGGGTAAACGCTGCTATCGCGCGTCTGCTTCCGAAGGAGGGCGGATTATCTCCGTACATGTATCCAGAAGATGCCGCGTGGGTGCCGGCTTGTTGCGGTGGCGCCGTCGCCGGATTTTACCGCCAGCCCGCACAATACCCGGCATTTGCCGGATAGACGCCGTGTCGGCATTGGCTGGTTTCGCGGCATGATCCTGAAACCTGCGGGGACTAAGCCGCTCGCGACCGACGCTCCATTTTGGCCGCGCGCGGTCGGACCAAGTCTGCAACAACCAACGAGGGTATCCCATGCAAGGCGTAGCACGAAATTTCTTCACCCTGGCCGTCATCTATTCCCTGTGCGGCATGGCGCTCGGCCTGCATATGGCGATCTCCAATGACCATGGGCAGATGCCGACCCACGCGCACACCATGGTGGCGGGCTGGCTGATGTCGGCGGTGTTTGCCTTCTTCTACCACCTGTTTCCAGCGGTCGGGCAAAAGACGATTGCCGTCGTGCATTTCTGGCTGACGGCAATCTGCGGCATCGCACTGATGATTGGGCTTTACTTTGAACTTGCCGGCCATCCGGAGATCGAGCCGGTGCTGGCTTCCTCCTCGATGGGGTTTTATGCGGCAATGCTGCTGTTCGCCTTCATTTCCTTGCCGGCTGTGTGGAAGAAGGCATGAACAAGCCGACGATCAGGCTTAGGGCACCGTTGTGCTGATACGGCACAGAAGGGCAGCGGTCGATCAAGAAATATCCGCGCCGTTAAGGGTTCATTAAGCTTTACAGGTGTTTACTATGTCCGTCCAGTGATCTGGATTCTTACCGAGTGGTTGGAGCCACTTCGTTTGACGCCTCCCTGTTAAACTCCTGAGAGCCGCCTTATCCGCGGCTCTTTTTTTGTCTGCTTTTGGTCCGCTTGGCGCCCCTGCGCAGGCGTTAACCGTTTGTTAAACATGTGCTTGCCTTCGCCGGCGGCGAAGCGCATTTTCAAGCTTCAGTCATCTAGGGTGCCGGCGTGACGGCGAGAAGCCGAATCAGCCGACGGGGCAGTGCAGGGGCGTATCGATGAACGAGCCTTCGAAGGGCATCGCGAAAACCATCAAGCTGGCGGAACGCCGGGTTTTCTCCCAATCCTTCAAACCGCTCTACCAGGAAGGCATGGGCCTGGTCGAACAGGCAGCCGAGTATCTTGACGGCAAGGGCCGGGCCGAGGCCAAGAAGCTGTCCAGGCTGGCGGCGACGCTCTATGCGGCCGAATCGATGCGGCTGACCACAAGGTTGATGCAAGTCGCCTCCTGGCTGCTTTTGCAGCGGGCGGCAAATTCCGGCGAGATGACCCGCGACCAGGTCGCTTCGGAAAAATCCAAGGTGCGTCTCGACACCGCCTCGGCGCATGACGAAGCGGTCGGCTGGGGCGAACTGCCGAAGGATTTCCTCGACCTCGTCACCCGCTCGCTGCGCCTGCAGGCGCTGGTGCGCCGCATGGACGAAGAGATCTATGGCGGCGCGTTTGCCGAGACGCCTGCCGCCGCCCGCCGCGCCAATCCGGTTTCCGACCAGATCACGCTGCTGAACACGGCTTTCGCTCGAGGTTAAACGCCTCCGTTTCCGGTTTGTTCACATTTCGCTGACATCGCTGTGCGCCGGAGGTAGACTTCGCGCATGAGGGAAGCGATTCGCATTATCGGTATCGATCCGGGGCTGAGGCGCACCGGCTGGGGCATCGTCGAGAGCCTCGGCAACTCGCTGCGCTTTATCAGCTCCGGCACTGTACGCTCCGACGACAAGGCGGCGCTGGCGACACGGCTCTGCCAATTGCATGACGGGCTGGCCGAGATCCTGCATGCGGCCATGCCCCAGGAAGCGGCCGTCGAGCAAACCTTCGTCAACAAGGATGCGGTGGCGACACTGAAGCTCGGCCAGGCGCGCGGCATAGCCATGCTGGTGCCGGCGCGCGCCGGCCTTGTTGTGGCCGAATATGCCCCCAATGCCGTCAAAAAGGCGGTGATCGGCGTTGGCCATGGCGACAAGAAGCAGATCCACATGATGGTAAAGGTGCTGTTGCCGAAAGCCGTTTTCGACACCGAACATGCCGCAGACGCGTTGGCTATCGCCATCTGCCACGCGCATCACCGGCAAAGCGTCGCCTACAGGATGGCGCTGGCATGAGGGATCACGCATGATCGGCAAATTGAAAGGCACGCTGGACGAGATCGAGGAGGATTTCTGCCTCGTCGATGTGCACGGCGTCGGCTATGTCGCCTATTGCTCGGCGCGCACGCTGGCCGCGCTGCCTTCGCCCGGCGAGGCGGTGGTGCTGTTCATCGAGACCTATGTGCGCGAGGACATGATCCGGCTCTACGGTTTCCAGTCGGTGCTTGAGCGCGAATGGTTCCGGCTGTTGATGAGCAATGTGCAAGGCGTCGGCGCCAAGGTGGCGCTGGCCATCCTGTCGACGCTGGCGCCGGCAGACCTCGCCAATGCGATCGCGCTGCGCGACATCGCCATGGTCAGCCGCGCGCCCGGCGTCGGCAAGAAGGTGGCCGAGCGCATCGTCACCGAGTTGAAGAACAAGGCGCCGGCCTATGCCGGAACCGCCTCCGGCACCATCGGCCTTAAGCAGGAGCTCGGCGGAGGCGTGGCGCCGGCGCCGATTACCGACGCCGTCTCGGCGCTGGTCAATCTCGGCTATTCGCGCGACACAGCAGCCAATGCTGTCGCGGCGGCGCTGAAGACGGCCGGCGAGGACGCCGATGCCTCGAAGCTCATTCGTTTCGGGCTGAAGGAACTGGCGCGGTGAGTGATTGCTTGTCCGGTCCTTTGCCCTGTGCGAGGAAGGCCGCATGAGCCTTTCACCCCGCCTCATTGCCCCGGAAAAGCGCGGCGAGGATGCTGAGCAGACCTTGCGGCCGCAGACGCTCGCCGATTTCGTCGGCCAGGCCGCAGTGCGGGCCAATCTCAAAGTCTTCATCGAGGCCGCCAAGGGCCGCAGCGAGGCGCTTGACCATGTGCTGTTCGTCGGGCCGCCGGGGCTTGGCAAGACAACGCTGGCGCAGATCATGGCGCGCGAGCTCGGCGTCAATTTCCGCTCGACCTCCGGTCCGGTGATCGCCAAGGCCGGCGATCTCGCCGCACTTCTCACCAATCTCGAAGACCGCGATGTGCTGTTCATCGATGAGATCCACCGGCTCAATCCGGCAGTCGAGGAGATCCTTTACCCGGCGATGGAGGATTTCCAGCTCGACCTGATCATCGGCGAAGGTCCGGCGGCACGCTCGGTCAAGATCGATCTTGCCCGCTTCACGCTCGTTGCCGCCACGACCAGGCTCGGCCTTTTGACCAACCCGCTGCGCGATCGCTTCGGCATTCCGGTGCGGCTTAATTTCTATTCGGTCGAGGAACTGGAGCAGATCGTGCGCCGCGGCGCCCGTATCCTGCAAATGCCGCTCGGCGACGACGGCGCGCTGGAGATTGCGCGCCGCGCCCGCGGCACGCCGCGCATCGCCGGCCGACTGTTGCGCCGCGTGCGCGATTTCGCCTCCGTCGCCGGCGACGGCCACGTCGACAAGCAGATTGCCGACGAAGCTCTCACCCGGCTCGAGGTCGACGCGCTCGGCCTCGACGCGCTCGACCGCCGCTATCTCTCAATGATCGCGCGCAATTTCGGCGGCGGACCGGTCGGCATCGAAACCATCGCCGCCGGCCTCTCCGAGCCGCGCGACGCCATCGAGGACATTATCGAGCCCTATCTGATCCAGCAGGGTTTCATCCAACGGACGCCACGCGGCCGCGTGCTGACCGCCAACGCCTGGCGCCATCTCGGCCTCGACGCGCCAAAGGATCTGGCACAGCAGCAGATCAACCTGTTCCAGGAAGAGTAACGGACATTTGTTCTTCGGAACGGATTCTGTGCAGAATCTCCTCAAACCTGCCAGCGTGAAGGCGCATTCCTCGATTGTATCGGGCGTCGCAATGTCGGCGCGAACTGCTCCGATCAAGGTCGGAGCCAGAAAAGTGATCACCAGACGCGGGTTCCTGAAATTCGCCGGAGGTTCGTTCCTCTCGCTAGCTTCGCTCAGTGCTTATGCGGTCGGCATCGAACCGATGCTGCTGACCCATGTGAAGCGCTACCGGCTGACGCCGCCGCACTGGCCGGCAGGTCTGAAGCTGCGCGTCGTAGCACTTGCCGATATTCACGCCTGCCGCCCCTGGATGACGCCTGAGCGGATCGCTTCGCTCGTCGAGGGTGCGAACGTGCTGCAGCCCGATCTGATCGTACTGCTCGGCGACTATATCTCAGGCATGTCCCTGGTGACGAACCGGGTGGAGGCCCATGAATGGGCGCCGGCCTTGTCAGGACTGAAGGCGCCGCTTGGTGTCCTGTCGATCCTCGGCAATCACGACTGGTGGCACGATCCTTTCGCGCAGCAGGCCGGAGCGGGGCCGACTGTGGCGCGCAAGGCATTGGAGGAAGCCGGCATCTCGGTTCTGGAGAACGACGCTGTGCGTCTGGAAAAGAATGGATACGGCTTCTGGATCGCCGGACTCGCCGACCAGCTGGCACTGTTACCGAACAAGGCCGCAGGCCGCGACAGATTTGAAGGCCTGGACGATCTCGACGGCACGCTGGCCAAGATCACCGACCAGGCACCGATCATCCTGCTTGCGCATGAGCCTGACATTTTCCCGAAAGTGCCGTGGCGGGTTTCGCTGACGCTGTCGGGCCACACACATGGCGGGCAGGTCAGGCTGTTCGGCTATTCACCGGTGGTGCCGTCCCGCTTCGGCAACCGCTTTGCCTATGGCCATGTCGTCGAGAATGACCGCAATTTGATCGTGTCAGGCGGACTCGGCTTCAGCATCGCGCCGGTGCGCTTTGGCATGCGGCCGGAGATCCTGCAGATCGACCTCGGTTAGGGCATGCCGGTATTCAGGTGATGCCGGCCTGCAAATGAGGTGTTCCTGCGCTTCCGGTAGTCACGGACCAAAGTCCGCTCCGTTCCGGTTTTCGGACCCCTCATTTTCGACTCGGCCTGACCTGAAATCTCGACATGCCCTAGGGCTAATGGAGCGAGCGGATCGCATCCATCACGGCGGGTTCGGCCTTTTCGCCGTTGAAAGCGTCGACGATGCCGAAGGCGCCGCCAAAACTCCACACCGACCATGAGAAGCCATGCGCCTCGGCGCGCGCGATCATGTCCTTGACATAGGCCGCGCGGTATTTGGGCGGCATCACATAGGGATTGCCATATTCCTGGCGGATCATGCCGAACTCGCCCAGCGTGATGTTTTCCGGCTTGATGGCGTTGGCCTTCGCCCAGGCCTCGACCTTTTCGAACGGCGCATCCATGACGCCGAGCAGCTTTTCGTCCGTGTCCATGCTGGCGACTTGTTCATCGAGATAGGCGAGCAGGCCGTTCCGTCTGGTCCGTGGCGCCTCGGCTTTTATCTTGGCGCGGATCGCATCCAGCGTCGCATCGAGCTCGGCGCGCGGCACCGCGGTCAGCGGATAGGGCAGGCCGGTAACATAGAGAATGAAATCGCCGGCCCAGGTCGCGCCCTGATGCGTCAGCAGGAACGGGTCGTAGGAGTGGAAGGTCCAGATGATGTTGTCGTCGGGGATCGACTTTGGGTCGATCCTGACCAGCGAAGCCGCACTGGAATAACAGGCGCCGGTCAGGATCAGCGTCAGCCTGGTGGCCGAGGCGCGCACGGCCGCGAACAGCTTTTGCTGACGCTCCGGCCACAGGCTGGTGCCCTCGCTGTCGCAGTCGACGATAGGCTCGTTCATCGGCTCGAAAGCGACCTGCGCCGGGTCCTCAGTGGCAAGCGTGCGCGCCATTTTGCGGACGACCTCGACATAGGCGTCGAAGGTTGCGGGATCGTCCATCACCTGGCCCATGCCGATCTCGCGGCCGCCGCCGGCCGGGATCAGGTGCATGTCGACGATCACTTTCAGACCGGCCCGGTTGATCATGCGCGCCGAGTCCCGCACGCTGGCATAAAGGTCGTCACGCAGCGCCAGTGTCTGATCCGACATAAACGGCGAGGGATCGACCGGCATGCGCAGAAAGTCGAAACCGGCGGCCTTCAGCGCCTTGAGGTCATCCTCGTTCAGGAACTTGCGCCATTCCGGATAGGGCAGGATGGCTTGTCGGTCGTTCCATTTGTCTTCCCCGACCCAGGTCGTCCACTGGTCGAGGTTGAGGCCGCGCTTCATCGAAAAGCTCGCGGCCTGACCGGGAAGCGCAGACGACGCCAGCACCAGCAGCGCTGCCATCACGGTCTTGATCATCGCCGTCAACAGTGCCATCGGTTTGCTGCGCTGGTGATTTCGGCAAGACAGGTGCCCCGCCGGGGGCAAAAAGGAAAGCGCGATGGACGATCATGGTGAATCGGCGGCGCTTGCTGCCTGGCTTTCCGGAGCCTTGACGGAATTCGGCCATCGGCTGATGGCGCGGGTCTACTATGCCGACACCGACTTCTCCGGCGTCGTCTACCACGCGCGCTATCTCGAATTCTTCGAGCGCGGCCGCTCGGACTATCTCAGGCTGGCGGGCGTCCACCACACAGAACTTCACGAAGGCAAGCACGGCGAACGGATCGTCTGGGTGGTGCGGCGGATGGAGATAGATTTCCGCTCGCCTGCCCGCATGGACGACATCCTGACCATCGACACATCAACGCAGGATATTTCCGGCGCCCGCATCGTCATGGCGCAGCAATTGAAACGCGGGACAGAGGTTCTGGTCGAAGCAAAGGTCGAGGCGGCGATCATCGGCGAGAACGGCCGGCCGAAGCGCTTTCCGAAAGAATGGATCGCGGCCTTTCTACCAGGAGCAAGCTGATATCCAGGCCTGCCGGCCGGCAACGAGCGGCCAATCGGCAGCGCATTCGATTGTGGATGGATGGCCCGCGTCGTGCCTTGGCGCGGCAATGCGCCGCGCCATATTTCCTAACCCATCCTTAACCATAACGGTTCATGAAGAGATCGGTGAAGATTGGAAGAATCCGCGCGCCTTCCTTTCACCAATATTTGCCCTGAAAAGGCCGCCAACGGTGCATTTTGGGGTTAATCCGGAAGCCAAGCGCGAACGGACCACAAGGGATGCCCATGGGCCAGCCGCCAGCGATGCCCGGAAAATCTTAAGGACTGAAGCATGGAAACTACCGCACTCGCCGATCCGGCAGCGCAATTGTCGATTTGGGCGCTGTTCACACAGGCCAGCTGGGTGGTCAAGCTGGTCATGATCGGTCTGCTCTGCGCCTCGGTCTGGACCTGGGCGATCATCGTCGACAAGCTGGTCAGCTATGCCCGCATGCGTCTGTCGCTCAATCGCTTCGAACAGGTGTTCTGGTCGGGGCAGTCGCTGGAAGAGCTCTATCGCACGCTTGCCGACCGCAAGACCACGGGCATGGGTGCGATCTTCGTTGCGGCCATGCGCGAATGGAAGAAGAGCTTCGAGAAGGGGGCCAAATCGCCGCTCGGCCTGCAGACCCGCATCGACAAGGCGATGGACCTGGCGTTGACGCGCGAGATGGAGAAGCTGGAGGGCCGTCTCGGCTTTCTCGCCACCACTGGTTCGGCCGCACCCTTCATCGGCCTGTTCGGCACCGTCATCGGCATCATGACCTCGTTCCAGGCGATTGCCGGTTCGAAGAACACCAGTCTCGCGGTTGTTGCACCCGGCATTGCCGAAGCGCTGCTGGCGACGGCCATCGGTCTTCTCGCCGCCATACCGGCGGTTATCGCCTACAACAAGCTGTCATCCGACGCGAACAAGATCGCGGTGCGGATGGAAGGGTTCTCGGATGAGTTCTCCGCCATACTCTCGCGCCAAATCGATGAAAAAGTAGCGCCTAAGGGCTGAGGTAAGAAGATGGGTATGTCGGTTGGCATGGCAGGACGCGGCGGGCGCGGACACAGGCGGCGCGGCCGCCACCATGCATTGATGTCGGAAATCAACGTCACGCCGATGGTCGACGTGATGCTGGTGCTCTTGATTATCTTCATGGTCGCCGCACCTATGTTGACGGTCGGAGTGCCGGTCGACCTGCCGGAGACGAAGGCCAAGGCTATGAACGCCGACACCCAGCCGATCACCGTTTCGATCGACGCGGCCGGCAAGATTTTCCTGCAGGAGACCGAAATCCCAAGGGAAGAGCTGGTCGCCAAACTGCAGGCGATTTCCAAGACCGGCTACGAAGAGCGCATCTTCATCCGCGGCGACAAGGCGACCAACTATGGCGCCGCGATGGAGGTGATGGCCCTCATCCAGGCCGCCGGCTACAAGAATATCGGCCTGATTTCACTGCAGCAACAGGATCAGTAGACGCACGATGAAGACCGGCCTCACCACATCGGTGATACTGCATACGGTGGCACTGGCTTTCGGCCTGTTCACCCTGTCGGCGCCGGCCGCGCTGCCGTCCACGGATGTCGAGTCGATAGCGGTCGACATCGTTCCCATGGAAGCCATTGCGCAGACGCTGCAGGGCGACAAGAAGGCGGTGATGCACGAAAAGCCGGCGCCGATGCCGACCAAGCGTCCCGACATCGTGCCAGATGCACAGAAAATCGGCGAGAACAGCGTTGATACCGACAAGCCGGTGACGGACGAGCCCAAGCCGAAGCTGGTGGAGAAAACAGCGACGGCTGCTCCGGCGCCGACCCCGACCGAAAAGCCGAAGACCGAGGACACGCCGAAGCCAAAGGAAGCGCCGAAGCCGACACCTGCGACGGAGGTGGCGCCGGAGCCGCAGCCGAAGGAAGAGGTCAAGCCCGAGCCGGTGAAGCAGGTTGAACCGAAGCCGACCCCGGTGAAGGAGCCTGCACCAACACCGCAGCCGGACACGACCGCCGCCATAGAGCCGAAGCCACGCGTGAAGCCCGATGCGGTCGCCGAAGCCATATCGGATCAGCAGCCTCTGGAAGAAGCGCAGCTTCCGACTTCCGCTCCTGCTCCCGAAGCACGGCCGAAGCCGCAGCCGGCGCAGGCCGAAAGCGCCAAGGCACCGGACCGCAAGGACGCTGACAAGCCAGTCAAGGAAGCCTCGTCGAAGCCGAAGTCGGATGACAAGCAGTTCAATGAGGCTGACATCAAGGCTTTGCTCGACAAGCAGAAGCCATCCGGCGGCGGCGCTAAGCGCTCGACCCAGCAAGCATCGCTAGGCGGCGACAAGGATCAAGGCCAGAAGCTGTCGAAGTCCGAGCAAGGGGCATTGGAAGAACAACTCGGTGGCTGCTGGACCCTCCCGGTTGGGCTTGAGGGTTCTGAGGATTTCACCGTGGTGATCCGTTTCAGCCTAGATGCCTCCGGCAAGCTGGAGGGCCGTCCGACCGTCGAGAAGTCCAGCGGCAACCCCCAGTTCGACAGCAGCGCGGTTCGCGCTGTGCAGAAATGCGATGTCGCCGGCCTGCAGGTGCCCGCCGGAAAGCATGACATTTGGTCCGACGTTCGCGTCAACTTCGATCCCAGAGCGATGCTTGGCCTGTAGCCTGAGCACCCAGAAATCAGCAAGAGAAGCGAGAAGACATGAAATCCATCCTCAAGCCGCTCCTGATGGTCGCCGCGATGGCGATGGGCATGAACGCCGTCGTCACCTTGCCTGCTCGAGCAACCCTCGAGCTCAACGTCAACAAAGGCAATGTCGAACCGATGCCGATCGCCATCCCAGATTTCCAGGGAGGGCTCGGCGCGCAGATTTCCGAGATCGTCACCGCCGACCTGAAGCGCTCCGGTCTCTTCGCACCGATAGACAAGAACGCCTTCATCGAGAAGATCGCCAATCCGGATGCGCAGCCCCGTTTCGACGACTGGAAGGTGATCAATGCGCAGGCGCTGGTCACCGGCAGCGTGAGCAAGGAGGCGGACGGCCGAATCCGCGCCCAGTACCGACTATGGGATATTTTTGGCAACCAGCAGATAGCCGGGGAGCAGTTTTTCGCCAACGACGCAAATCAACGCCGTGTCGCCCACATCATCGCCGATGCGATCTATGAGAAGCTCACCGGCGAGAAGGGCTATTTCGACACACGCGTCGTCTTCATCGACGAATCCGGCGCCAAGAATGCGCGTAAGAAGCGGCTCGCCATCATGGACCAGGACGGCGCCAATGTGCGCTATCTCTCCGATGGCCGCTCGATCGTGCTGACGCCGCGTTTCTCGCCGAATCGGCAGGAAATCACTTACATGTCCTATGAAAGCGGCCAGCCGCGGGTCTATCTGCTGCAGATCGAGACCGGACAGCGCGAACTGGTCGGCAACTTTCCCGGCATGACCTTTGCGCCGCGCTTCTCGCCCGACGGCCAGAAGGTGATCATGAGCCTGCTGCGCGATGACGGCAATTCCAACATCTTCGCCATGGACCTGCGAAGCCGCTCGACCACCCGGCTGACCAACTCGACCGCCATCGACACCTCGCCCTCTTATTCGCCCGACGGCAGCAAGGTGGTGTTCACTTCCGATCGTGGCGGCCGTGCGCAGATTTATGTGATGGGCGCCGACGGCTCGGGCCAGACCCGCATTTCGTTCGGCGACGGCGTCTATTCGACGCCGGTGTGGTCGCCGCGCGGCGACCTCGTCGCCTTCACCAAGCAGACCGGCGGCGAATTCCAGATCGGCGTCATGAAGACCGACGGTTCGGGCGAGCGCATCCTCTCCTCGGGCTTCCAGCAGGAGGGACCGACCTGGGCGCCCAACGGCCGCGTGCTGATGTTCTTCCGCGACTCCGCCGGCGGCCCAAAACTGGTTTCCGTCGATCTCACCGGCCGCAACGAACAGTCGATCCCGACCGCGAATTTCGCGTCGGATCCCGCCTGGTCGCCGCTGCTGGAGTAGTTTCGGCCGAATTGCCACACCTGCTAAAAAGGGGCCCGTTTGGCCCCTTTTCCATTCATTAGTCGCGTTTCGGCCGCATTTCCGCCTAGGGTCCGCGCCAACTGTGACTGTGGATTTGAAGGTCGTGGACGGACGATCGAAACCAAACATTAACCGTATTTCTTGAATGCCGGTTAACCCAAACGTGGTTACTGGGTGATCAACGAAATCACTCGAAATACGATCACTCGAATACGAAGGAGAGGCGGCATGGGCCGTATCGCAGCACTTACCAGAAACCCGGCGATGATCGCCCTGATCGCGATGCTCGCCATCACCGGTTGCGCCTCGAAGAAAACCCCGAACAACGCTGCCGATCTCGGTCTCAATGGCGCGGGTGCCGCAACGCCGGGCTCGGCGCAGGACTTCACCGTCAACATTGGCGACCGCATCTTCTTTGACACGGACTCGACCGCGATCCGCGCCGATGCGCAGACGACGCTGTCGCGGCAGGCACAGTGGCTCAACCAGTACAAGCAGTACGCCATCGTCGTCGAAGGCCATGCTGACGAACGCGGCACACGTGAATACAATCTGGCTCTCGGCGCCCGCCGCGCCGCCGCCACCCGCGACTTCCTGGTCGCCAGGGGCGTTTCGGCGAGCCGCCTGAAGACCATTTCCTACGGCAAGGAACGTCCGGTCGCGGTCTGCGACGACATCTCCTGCTGGTCGCAGAATCGCCGCGCCGTCACCACGCTCTCCGGCGCCGGCTCCTGATGAGTAAGACGGCGGCCTTAGTCGCATAATTGCAACACCTCCATGCGAAAGGCGGCCTTGTGGCCGCCTTTTTTAGTTTCGGCCCCGGAAACAAACCCGGAAACAAAATTTGGCCGAAGTCTCGCCTCCTGCTAAGAGCCGAGGGCGTCGTGCCGGTCCCACTGTGATCGGAAGGCGCGAACAGGCTCACGATATTCACGGCGAGAGGCACATGCATTTCAGATCGGTCTTGAGCGGCACGCTTGCGCTGCTGCTCGTATCAGGCTTCGCGGCTTCCGCGAGCGGCACCGGACAACCCTCGGATAGCGGCTTTTCCTTCCATCTGCCGACGCTCGGCATTTTCGGCAAGAAGGAGAAGCCGGAGCAGCAACAGATCGCGCAGCAGCAGGACGGCACCGCCGCCGCGGGGCTGGAAGATCAGCTCCGGCAGATGAACGGCAAGCTCGAGGAACTCAACTTCCAGATCCTGCAGATGCAGGAGCAGATGCGCAAGCAGCAGGAAGACAACGAGTTCCGCTTCCAGCAGTTGGAAGGCGGCTCCAGCGGGCAGCCGCCGGCCCAGAAGAAATCGGAGGCCGCGCCGCAGGACGGTGGCGCGGGCACCGGCGTCGCCGAGGCCCCGGCAGACCAGGCGCCGGCCGATGCCGGCGCGCAGTCGGATGGCGGCCAGAGCGTCGGCGAGGTCATCGTCGAATCGCAGACCGGCGATCCCGGCAAGGTGATCAACGGCACGCCGCCCAAGACCTTCGGCACCATCACCGTCGACAAGAACGGCAATGTAATCGACGCCGGCGGCAACACGCAGGCAGCGGCGCCGGCGGAAGGTGCGGCTCCCGCCGCCGAGGCGCCGGCTGCCGGGGCTAAGACCGGCAAGTCGGACGGCACGGTGGTGGCGGCGCTGCCTGCCACCAACAACCCGGAAGAGATCTACCGCAACTCCTACCAGTTCATCCTGTCGGGCGACTACAGCACCGCCGAGCAGGGTTTTCGCGACCACATCGCCCGCTTCCCGAAGGACGCCAAGGCGGCGGACGCGCATTACTGGCTTGGCGAATCGCTGCTTGGCCAGCAGAAGTATCATGACGCTGCCGAGGTTTTCCTCTCCGCCAGCAAGGACTATCCGAAGGCCAAGAAGGCGCCTGACATGCTCCTGAAGCTTGGCGTGTCGCTGGTCGGCCTCAAGCAGAAGGATGTCGCCTGCGCCACCTTCGGCGAGATCGGCAAGCGCTATCCCGATATTTCGGCCGCGCTCAAGGAACGCGTCAAGCAGGAGAGGGCGCTGGCGGCGTGCTAGTCTTTGCCGTGTTGTCCCAGAACCGGGACCACTTTTGCGCGACATGCACTGATGCTCGATACCGAGCCTGACCTTTCGAATTTTTCGCAGATCGACTTTACCAACGGCGCGCTTGCGGCCGTGTCCGGCGGCAGCGACTCGACCGCCCTCCTTCTTCTCCTCAAGGCTCACCTCGACCGCAGCGCCCCGACCGCCCTGCTGCTGGCGGTGACGATCGACCACGGCCTGCGTCCGGAAGCAGCAGTCGAAGCGCGCAGCGTGGCAAAGCTTTGTGCCGAGCGCGGCATCGCGCACCGGACGCTCAACTGGTCCGGCGCCAAGCCGTCGGCCGGCCTGCCCGCGGCGGCGCGCGAGGCGCGCTACCGGTTGCTGGCCGAGGCAGCGCAGGCGCAAGGCATTGGTGTGATCGTGACCGGCCACACCGCCGACGACCAGGCCGAGACCGTCCTGATGCGAGCCGCGCGGAATGATGGGCGAGATCTCGGTGAAACGGCAGGCCGAGGTCTCGCCGGCATGGCGCCGGCCACCCTCTATGACTGGCGGATCTGGATCGCGCGGCCGCTGCTCGGCGTACGGCGCGCGGCGTTGCGCGCCTTCCTGCAGCGCGAACATGTCGGCTGGGCGGAGGATCCGACCAACATCGACACGAACTTCGAACGCCCGCGCATCCGGGCCGTGCTCGGCGAAGACCGGAGCGGGCAGCGTTTTGCCGAAGCGATCGGCCTTGCCAGGCGGGCCGCCGGCCAGCGCGAACAACTCGGCCGCCGTGCCGCCGCCCTGATCGGTGAATTTGCCAGCCGGCCGGCGAGGGGTCTCATCCGTCTCGATCCCGGTCTTGCCGAAGCTGACGACACGCGAGCCGCGGTCTATGCGCTGCGTGTCCTGCTGGCGGCGACGGGCGGCACCGCCTTGTTGCCGGACCAGGCGCGCGGCGAAGCGCTGTTCGAGCAAATGCGGGCCGGTCGGCTTTGCGCCACATTGTCGCGGGCGGTCGTCGATATCAGGCGAAACGGCATCTTCCTGCGCCGTGAATCGCGCGACCTGCCGCGTTCCGCGCCGATAGCTGGCACTCTGCTTTGGGACGGTCGCCGGCGGATCACGCCAGACATCGAAGCCGGGGCGATCACATTGGGCGACAGTTCGGGTGCATGGTTGATCGCGCCGCTTGGCGCTGCTGCCGCCGCCAAAACGCCGATTGCCGGGGATGGCGCGCCGCCAAGCCTTGTGCGCGCCGCCCTGGCTGCGGAACCGGCGCTATGGCGCGGCGGCGAATGCCTTGGTTTTGCAGGGGATGTAGCGGCGGCGGCGGCAATCGCCGTCAGTCCCGCCGTTGCGCCCTTTGCCCGTTTTCTGCCGTGCTTCGATCTGGTGTTGGCGCAGGCCGTGGCCGAGTTGATCGGCGCACCGCCTGTCTCGGCTTGCCCTTTGGCCGCCACAGTGCCGGTTGATCATGGCGCGAAAGCTTAACCCAGACGTGCTGTTATGCTTGGCAAGGGGGGGCGCTCTCCCTATGTTAGGCGCAAGTTTCCTCTCATGACGCGTGTCCCAGCGGGCACCAACGGGACAATTGATGAATCCGAATTATCGCAATCTCGCGCTCTGGGCGATCATAGCGGTCCTGCTCATTGCTCTCTTCAATCTGTTCCAGACGCCGCAGACTCGCGGGGCCTCGACCGACGTTCCCTATTCGCAGTTCCTGCAAGAGGTCGCGGCCGGCCGGGTCAAGACGGTGGTCATCGCCGGCGCCCGCATCACGGGCACCTACGCCGACAACGCCAATGGCTTCCAGACCTATTCGCCTGGCGATCCGCAGCTGGTCTCGCGGCTGCAGGACAAGAACGTCACCATCAATGCGCGGCCTGAGTCGGACGGTTCCAACTCGCTGTTCAGCTATCTGATCTCCTACCTGCCGATGATCCTGATCCTTGGCGTGTGGATATTCTTCATGCGCCAGATGCAGTCCGGCTCCGGCCGCGCCATGGGTTTCGGCAAGTCGAAGGCCAAGCTTCTCACTGAGGCGCATGGCCGCGTCACCTTCCAGGATGTCGCCGGCGTCGACGAGGCCAAGGAAGATCTGGAAGAGATCGTCGAGTTCCTGCGCGATCCGCAGAAGTTCCAGCGCCTCGGCGGCAAGATCCCGCGCGGCGTGCTTCTGGTCGGACCTCCCGGCACCGGCAAGACGCTGCTCGCCCGCTCCGTCGCCGGCGAGGCCAATGTGCCGTTCTTTACCATTTCGGGTTCCGACTTCGTCGAGATGTTCGTCGGCGTCGGCGCAAGCCGTGTCCGCGACATGTTCGACCAGGCCAAGAAGAATGCTCCCTGCATCATCTTCATCGACGAAATCGACGCTGTCGGCCGCCATCGCGGCGCCGGCCTCGGCGGTGGCAATGATGAGCGCGAACAGACGCTGAACCAGCTGCTGGTCGAGATGGACGGCTTCGAGTCCAACGAGAGCATCATCCTGATCGCCGCCACCAACCGGCCCGACGTGCTCGACCCGGCGCTGCTGCGTCCGGGCCGTTTCGACCGCCAGGTGGTGGTGCCGAACCCCGACATCGTCGGCCGCGAGAAGATCCTCAAGGTGCATGTGCGCAACGTGCCGCTGGCGCCGAATGTCGACCTCAAGGTGATCGCACGCGGCACGCCGGGCTTCTCGGGCGCCGACCTGATGAACCTGGTCAATGAATCCGCTCTGATGGCGGCGCGCCGCAACAAGCGACTTGTCACCATGGCCGAGTTCGAGGACGCCAAAGACAAGATCATGATGGGCGCCGAGCGCCGCTCGTCGGCCATGACCCAGGCCGAAAAGGAACTCACGGCCTATCACGAGGCCGGCCACGCCATCCTGGCGCTCAACGTGCCGTCGGCCGATCCGCTGCACAAGGCGACCATCATCCCGCGCGGTCGCGCGCTCGGCATGGTCATGCAGCTGCCGGAAGGCGATCGCTATTCGATGAGCTACAAATACATGATCTCGCGGCTTGCCATCATGATGGGCGGCCGCGTCGCAGAGGAGTTCAAGTTCGGCAAGGAGAACATCACCTCGGGCGCCTCTTCGGACATCGAGCAGGCGACAAAGCTGGCGCGCGCCATGGTCACGCGCTGGGGCTTCTCCGACAAGCTCGGCCATGTCGCCTATGGCGACAACCAGGAAGAGGTTTTCCTCGGCCATTCGGTGGCGCGCACGCAGAACGTCTCGGAAGAGACCGCGCAGATCATCGACGCCGAAGTGCGCCGGCTGATCGACGAGGCCTATGTCACGGCCAAGTCCATTCTGACCAAGAAGAAGAAGGAATGGATCGCTCTGGCGCAGGGCCTGCTCGAATACGAGACGCTTTCGGGCGAAGAGATCAAGCAGCTGATCGCCGGGCAGAAGCCCGCGCGAGATTTGGGGGATGATACCCCCACAAGCCGCGGCTCGGCTGTGCCGAAGTCCGGCCGCCGCAAAAAGGGTCCCGAGCCCGAAGGCGGCATGGAGCCTCAGCCGTCGAGCTGAGCTGACATCACTTGATGCAAGAAAACGCCGCGGCTCAATCCGCGGCGTTTTGCTATTCAGGGTCTCTCAAAGAGCATGCGGGACGGATGCATTTGCTTTGCCGGGGCGCACACCGTCAGTCCGGCCAGCATGTTGCTTGCCCCATCTGGCCAGCGGGATCAGGGCATTGTCCAGCTCGATGCCGAATTCGGTAATCGAGTATTCGACCCTCGGCGGCACCTCGGGAAAGATTTCGCGATGGACGATGCCGTCGGCCTCCATTTCGCGCAGCTGTTGGATCAGCATCTTTTCGCTGATGTCAGGCACCAGCCGCTTCAGCTCACCGAATCGTGCCGGCGCCTTGTGAATCTGCCAGAGCAGTAGCGCCTTCATTTGCCGCTGATGACCTCCAGCGCCGGCCCCAATCCGCAACTATCTGGCTGTTTCTTTCCCATGTTTCATCCAATTCTGAGCAATCGGTGGGTAGCTTACATTTTTGTCGGTACTTGAGAAAAACCAAGCCGGTCCATAGCTTCAAACCAGCTCGCCGGCATCGGCGAACACCACAACATCATATCGGTACCTCGCTTCGACCTGCAAAGGCCGTCGGCGGCCGGATTTTGTCAAAAACGGATGGATCATGACACGATACGCAAACAAGAAGGCCGTTGTCATAGGCGGGACGCACGGCATGGGGCTCGCCGTTGCCGAAGCCCTGATCGAAAGCGGCGCCGAGGTCCTGGTCACCGGCCGCGACCAGCGCAACATCGAGGCCGCGCGAGCCAAGCTGCTTTCGCGAGCTCATGTCGTGCGGTCCAATATCTCAGACATGGCCGATATCGTCACGCTCGGTGCCGAAGTGGGGCAGAAGCTTGGCCAGATTGACTTCCTTCACGTCAATGCCGGGGTGGCCAATCTCGAACCCGTGGAGCGGGTCACCGAGGACAGTTACGATCGCACCTTCGACATCAACACCAAAGGCGCTTTCTTCACCGCGCAGCGCCTGCTGCCCCTCATCAGCGATGGTGGCGCCATAGTCTTCACCTCGTCGATCGCCGACGAATCCGGCACCGGCGGCATGAGCGTCTATTCCGGATCGAAGGCGGCACTGCGCGCCTTCGCCAAGGTCCTGGCCGCCGAGCTTCTGCCGCGCCGCATCCGCGTGAATGTGGTCAGCCCTGGTTTCATCGATACGCCGACGATGGGTGTGGCCGACGCCTCGGCCGAGGAGCGGGCCGCCTTCATGGCGATCGGCGACGCGGTCACGCCGATGAAGCGCCACGGCACGATGGAGGAGGTGGCGCGCGCAGTGCTGTTCCTGGCGTTCGACGCGACCTTCACCACGGGCGCGCGGCTGACCGTGGACGGTGGCCTTGGCCAGGACCTGAGCCCGACACCGGCGTAACCGCGCAACCAAACCAAGGAGAAGCAGAATGAGCGACATAACAGTGATCGGTCTCGGCGCCATGGGCACGGCGCTTGCCGAAGCCTTTCTGAACCAGGGACATGCGGTGACGGTGTGGAACCGTTCTCCGGCAAAGGCTGAGGCTTTGGCAGCCAAGGGCGCCATTGTGGCCAAGAGTGTCGAGGAAGCCGTCAGATCGAGTCCACTGATCGTGGCGTGCCTGCTTGTCTATGACACCGCTCGTGAGGTGCTCGGCCCAAGCCGAGACGCGCTGTCGGGCCGCACATTGGTCAATCTCACCAACGGCACGCCCGAGCAGGCGCGGGCGATGTCGGGCTGGGCGGTGAGCCAGGGCGCGAGCTATATCGACGGCGGCATCATGGCGGTGCCGCCGATGATCGGCGGGCCGCACGCCTTGATTCTCTACAGCGGTTCGCGCCAGGCGTTCGATGCCTGTTCGGGGCAGCTCGGAGCGCTCGGCACCAGCAAATTCCTCGGTGAGGATGCTGGCCTCGCGCCGCTCTATGATATCTCGCTTCTGACCGGCATGTACGGCATGTTCGCGGGCGTTCTGCAGGCGTTGGCATTGACGGGCGCAGCAGGAATCCCGGCCGGCGAGTTCATGCCGCTGCTGGCCTCCTGGCTTCAGTCGATGCAAGGCCTGCTGCCGAAGTGGGCGGAACAGATCGACAGTGGCGATCACACCAGCAATGTCGTTTCCAACCTGGGCATGCAGGTTGATGCCTACGTCAATCTCATCGATGCCAGCAGGTCGGCTGACGTCAGCACCGAACTCGTCTTGCCGATGCAAAGCCTGATGAAGCGCGGGGTGGCTGCCGGCCAGGCCAATGCCGATCTTACAAGCCTGGTCGCACTGCTCCAGCTCTCGAAACAAGGCGCTTGACGGGGCAAGACCCAAGAGAAGGCCCGCCAACCTTGCGGTTGAGGGCCTTCGATCTTCAAACGCTGCTGGTCGATCAGCTCTTCAGCTTGGCGTTGCAGAGGCTGTAATAGCCGCCGCCCTTCTGGATCCAGCGAAGGCCGTTCAACGTACCCGCGTCCTTGTTGCCGTGGTAGCCCTGCAGGCAGGTCTTCATCCGCGCCTTCGAGGGCTTCTCGGTCTTGAATTCGGCGGCGAGGGTGGTCGGGAATGTCACGCCCGTCGGCGCTACAGCGGGGGCGACCGCCGCGCTGGTTTCCTTCTGCGGCTGCGGCTCGGTTTTGACCGCATCCGCATTGGCACTCTCCGCAGCTGACGTCGCACACTTCTCGGTGCGGAAAGCGGTCCAATCCATGCCGTTCAGAGTGCCGCCTTCCTTGGCTGTGCGATAGGCCTCGCCGCATTCCTTCATTGTCAGTGCGCTTGCAGGGGTGACGCTCCACGCAATCCATGCCGTCACAGCCAATGCCGCCAATTTCAATCTGGACATAAGACCCTCCTGGTTGACAAAAGTTCGATGTCCTTTTGTATACCGTTTGTTCTGCATATGTTCAACTGGAATCTTTGCGCCAACCGTAAGTCTGCGGTGGGCAGTGTGGGCGAATAGATGATGCCAACACCTTCCGCGATATGTAAACGCGAGCAACGCCAGATGTTTTCGAGCGCAATAAAAAGGCCCGCGCATGTTGCGATGCGCGGGCCTCTGTCTGGAGAATATGGCTACGCGATCAGCTCTTCAGCTTGGCATTGCAGAGGCTGTAGAAGCCGCCGCCCTTCTGGATCCAGCGCAGGCCATTCAGCGTGTTGGCATCCTTGTTGGCGTAGTAGAGCTCGAGGCAGGTGTGCATGCGGCCCTTGGCCGGCGTCTCGCCGGCGTATTTCTTCGAGATCGCGGCCGGGAACTTCACGCCCTTGGGAGCGGTGACCGAGGGCTTCTCGGGCTCGCTGGTATAGGTCGCCTCGCTCGGAGCCGGCACCGTGTCGTCGTCATCTGCGCCTGCGCCGCATTCGGCCTTGCGGAAGTCGTTCCACTTCTTGCCGCCCAGCGTATTGGCAGACTTGGCAGCCTGGTACTTGGCGCTGCAATCGGCCATGCTCAGGCCCTTGCCGCTGCTGTCGGCAGCTGCCTTGGTGGTTGCCTTGGCGGGTGCTGCCGCGGCCGAGGCCCCGGCGGCGCATTCGGTCTTGCGGAAGTCGTTCCACTTCACGCCGTTCAGCGTGCCGGCGGCCTTTGCCGCCTGGTACTTGGTGCTGCATTCCTTGGCCGTCAGGCCCTTGGCGCCATCGTCGGTTGTGGCTGCGGCCTTGGTCGTGGCCGGTTCTGCCGCGGCGGACGCGCCGGCGGCGCATTCGGTCTTGCGGAAGTCGTTCCACTTTGCGCCATTGAGCGTACCGGCGGCCTTGGCAGCCTGGTATTTAGCGCTGCATTCCTTGGCCGTCAGACCCTTGGCGCCGTCATCAGCAGCGGCGGCGGCCTTGGTCGTGTCCGTCTTGGCCGCAGCGGCCTTCTTGGCCGCCGGCTTTGCGGTCTCGGTGGTGGCCGCCGCGTCGGTGCCGCACTCGGCCTTCCGATACTGATTCCAGGTCTGCCCGTTCAGCGAGCCGGCGTCCTTGGCAGCATTATACTTGGTACTACACTGGGCCATGGTCAGCGCGCTGGCGGGCGCCGCCATGAACAAGGTTGCGACGGCAAGACCCGTCAAAGTTGCAAGTCGGTGGATGAGCATGGCGTTCTCCCGTTGCTGCGCCCACAGGTTGTACCTGTGTCAATCAATAGCTCTCAACGCTAGGCTGCGCCAGATGCTAAACGGCGTTCTCCCGATAAGGTGATGGACCCTTGCGATCTGCCGCTCCAACAGTCCGGCTTACCGGCCCAATCTGAGCAGTGTGGCCCAGTGTGAATGCTATATTGCGGCAACACCGTGTCATGATACGCTGCCAACGCTCCGAACAGCCTGCTACAATGATTTTCTAAGAATTGGTAATATACAATCACACAATGTGATAGTCGGGCTCGGACCAATTGTGGCATTACGAGCCGGCTGAAAACCGACGGGGATTCTGGCAAGCATGGCAGGACGTTATTTTGGCACCGACGGCATTCGCGGGCGCGCCAACAAGTTTCCGATGACGGCTGAGATCGCGATGCGGGTCGGCATGGCCGCCGGCCTGTCGTTCCAGCGCGGCAGCCATCGCCACCGCGTCGTGCTCGGCAAGGACACCAGGCTGTCCGGCTACATGATCGAAAACGCCATGGTGTCCGGCCTGTGCGCGGCCGGTATGGATGTGTTCCTGCTCGGCCCGATCCCGACACCGGCGGTCGCCATGCTGGTGCGCTCGCTGCGCGCCGATATCGGCGTCATGATCTCGGCCTCGCACAACCCTTATTACGACAACGGAATCAAGCTGTTCGGTCCCGATGGCTACAAGCTCTCCGACGAGATCGAGGAGCGCATCGAGAGCATGCTCGACAAGGATATCGAACTGGCGCTCGCCGATTCCGACGGGCTCGGCCGCGCCAAGCGCGTCGACGGCGTGCATGACCGCTACATCGAATTCGCCAAGCGCACGCTGCCGCGCTCGATGTCGCTGTCGGGTCTCAGGATCGTCGTCGATTGCGCCAATGGCGCGGCCTACAAGGTGGCGCCTGCCGCACTTTGGGAACTGGGCGCCGAGGTCATTGCCATCAATGTCGATCCGAACGGTTTTAACATCAACAAGGAATGCGGCTCGACCCATCCGGCCGGCCTGCAGAAGAAGGTGCATGAAGTGCGCGCCGATATCGGCATCGCACTCGACGGCGATGCCGACCGTGTCGTCATCGTCGACGAGAACGGCACCATCGTCGACGGTGACCAGATCATGGCGCTGATCGCCGAGTCCTGGCACCAGAGCGGGCGACTGGCCGGCGGCGGCGTCGTCTCGACGGTGATGTCCAATCTCGGCCTCGAACGCTTCCTTGGCGACATGAAGCTGCAGCTGCATCGCACCAAGGTCGGCGACCGCTATGTCGTGGAGCATATGCGCGCCCATGGGTTGAATGTCGGCGGCGAGCAGTCGGGCCACATCGTGCTGTCCGATTTCTCGACCACTGGCGACGGGCTGGTCTCGGCGCTGCAGGTGCTGGCCTGCATCAAGCGGCAGAACCGGCCGGTCAGCGAATTGTCGAAGAAATTCGAGCCGGTGCCGCAGCTGTTGAAGAATGTCCGCATCGCCGGCGGCAAGCCGCTTGAAGAAGCCTTGGTCAAGGCGGCGATCGAAGATGCGCGCAACCGTCTTGGCAAGGCCGGCCGCCTGGTCATACGGCCCTCCGGCACCGAGCCGCTGATCCGCGTCATGGCCGAGGGCGACGACCCACAGCTGGTCGAGGCCGTGGTCAACGACATCGTCGACATCATTTCGGAAACGCGCAGCGCCGCCTGATTGCGCTGCCTTACAACGGCAGGGGCGAACTGCCGGCTCAAGACTTCAAGCCCGCCTGCAGGCGGGCTTTTTGTTTCGGCCAGGGTTGGTCCCAGCGTCATGGCGGCGGAGGCCGTTTGCTAAAATGTCGAGAATTCGTGGTTAATCGACAGGGTTAAACGCCTTTTAACTTTTGCAATTCATTATCCACAACTGAGGTCAAACACATTCGAGCGGATTCAAAGTTCCGACGGGTTCTCAGGGGTGACAAACATGTTCAATACAGCAAAAATGGCTTTCCTTGCCGCGCTGTTCGCAGGCGTGGCCGGGCCAGTATTCGCCGCCGATCTTGCGGAGCCGCCAGTGGTCGAAGAGGCGCCGGCGCCGATCGCCTACGAGCAGCCGGCGGATTTCGGCGGCTGGTACATCCGCGGCGATATCGACTATCACTGGTCGAAGTTCCGCGGTGGTGACTATATTACCTACGGACCCGGCACGAACGACTTCGACACCGGCAAGCTCAAAAGCGCATTTTCGGCCGGCGCCGGTGTCGGTTACCAGATCAACCAGCATTTCCGTACCGATCTCACACTCGACTGGATGAGCAAGTCCAAATTCCGCGGCTCGACCAGCGGAACCTGCGGCGATCTGCTTCCTTGTACTTCCGTCGACACTTCCTCCTATTCGGCATTGTTGCTCCTCGCCAATGCCTATGTCGATATCGGTACTTGGCACGGCGTGACGCCCTATGTCGGCGCCGGCATCGGCGGTGCATGGCTGAAGTGGGATACGCTGCACAACACCGACAGGGACGGTTCGTTCGAGCACCGCGGCGGCAAAGGCTGGCGTTTCGCCTACGCCCTCATGGCCGGCGCCTCCTACTGCCTGACCGACCGCGTCAAGCTCGATGTCGGCTATCGCTACAGCCACATCAATGGCGGCCGCATGTTCGAATATGCTTCTGGACTGGGTGGCACCACCGGCGCTGGTCCGGGCTTCGATCGCGGCATCAATGTGCACGAAGTGCGCGGCGGCCTGCGCTACCAGTTCGGCCGGTCGGACTGCGCCCCGCCGCCGGAGCCTTACCAGCCCGAGCCCGAGCCGATCTACACCAAGTAGTCGCTTCGAAATCCAGGAATTTGCGAACCGCCCGGCCATGCCGGGCGGTTTTTGTTTGCCGATTGCGGTGCACTTCCAGGCCGCGGCGTGCGGAGAGAAAGCCTATCGAAATCAAATCGGTAACGTCGCGTTATCCTTAACCCGCACTTAACCACTATGGTTAACAATGCCCACTGAAACGGCGCTTGCGATCAAAATGAAGAGCGCCAATTTCAGGAGCCGGGGACCCATGAATTTCAAATTGCTGACAGCGCCGGCACTTGCCGCACTCGCGCTAGCGCTGCTGACGCCGGCGCAAGCCGCGGACTACGACCCGCCGATCTATGTCGATCAGGCGCCGGACTATCAACCGGTCGAGGTCGGCTCGGGCTGGTATCTGCGGGGGGATGTCGGCTACGCGTTCAGCCATCCCTTCGAGCATGAGGAAGCGACAACCGGCCCGCTTAACAGCTTTACCGATGAGAGCAGCCTTTTCACAGGCAGTCTCGGTATGGGGTATCATGTCAACGACTATCTTCGGGTCGAGCTGAACGGCGGGATTCTTCCGACCGACAAATTCGGGGAACACGCCAAGTTGGCAGCCACTTGCGACGGCCATACGCTTGTGGACGACGGTTTTGGCACCATCAATTCCGTCGCGGCTACGCAGGCATGCGATCTTTCCGACAATGCTTCCAACAAAGGCTACAGCATCATGGCCAATGGCTATGTCGATCTCGGCACCTATGTTGGAATCACTCCATATCTTGGCGGAGGGGTCGGTGTCGCATACAATAAATATTACAGGAGCATTGGGGCGAAGGATTGCGTGGAAGTGGCCCCCAATTCGTCCGGCACGGGCGGGTTCTCTTGTGATGATCCGGCCGGCTACGAGGGTGCAACGGATAAAGAGGGCAAATTCAACCTTGCTTATTCGATTGGGGGCGGTCTTTCCTATCAGGTGGCCAAGAACGTGTCGGTTGACCTTGGCTACGAATATTTCTCGGTGCCGGGCGCCAAATACGTCGCTTATGACAGCGGCGCCTTCAACATCCACAAGGGCATCAATTATCAGACGGTCAAGCTCGGGCTGCGCTACGACCTCTGGTAGGCTGGCTGCAGATACGAAACCCGACGGCGGATCTCTTCGATCCGCCGTTTGCGTTTGGGCTCACGACATCCTGATGCCGGACTGCTTCTATCTTGTCAGCGACAAAAACTTTCCTCTTGACGCCTGAGGGCTGAACGCATATCGCCGTCCGTGGGCCACCCCTCCCCAACGAGGGGCCACTATCTGGAAGGATAGACCACGATGACGACGCATACGAAGCCCGGACTCCGTCCGGCAAATCCCAATTTCTCCTCAGGTCCCTGCGCAAAACGCCCCGGCTGGTCGGTCGAGGCGCTGAAGAATGCCGCGCTCGGCCGTTCCCACCGCGCCAAGATCGGCAAGACCAAGCTCGAACAGGCGATCGAGCTGACTCGCGAAATTCTCCAGGTTCCGGCGGATTACCGTATCGGCATCGTGCCGGCGTCGGACACGGGTGCTGTCGAGATGGCGCTGTGGTCGCTGCTCGGTGAACGCGGTGTCGACATGGTGGCATGGGAAAGCTTTGGCTCGGGCTGGGTGACCGATGTCGTCAAGCAGCTGAAGCTCGCCGATATCAGAAGGATCGAGGCAGGCTATGGCGAACTGCCGGATCTCACCAAGATCGATTTCGACCGCGATGTGGTCTTCACCTGGAACGGCACGACCTCAGGCGTGCGCGTGCCGAATGGCGATTTCATACCGGCGGATCGCAAGGGCCTGACCATCTGCGATGCCACCTCAGCGGCATTCGCGCAAAAGCTCGATTTCCAGAAGCTCGATGTCGTCACCTTCTCCTGGCAGAAAGTGCTGGGCGGCGAGGGCGCACACGGCATGCTGATCCTGTCGCCTCGCGCCGTCGAGCGACTGGAAACCTACAAGCCGGCGTGGCCGCTGCCGAAAATCTTCCGCCTGACCTCGGGCGGCAAGCTGATCGAAGGCATCTTCAAGGGCGAGACCATCAACACGCCGTCGATGCTGTGCGTCGAGGACTATCTCGATGCGCTTCATTGGGCGAAGTCGATCGGCGGTCTCGATGCGTTGATTGCCAGAGCCGATGCCAATGCCGCCGTGCTAGATGGGTTTGTCGACAAGTCGTCCTGGCTCGGCCATCTCGCGGTCGATGCGGCGACACGTTCCAACACGTCCGTATGTCTGTCCTTCACCGACGCCGATGTCGCGGCGCTCGACGCCGACGGGCAGGCGGCTTTCGCCAAGGCGATCGTCTCTGTGCTCGACAAGGAAGGCGTCGCGTACGACATTGGATCCTATCGCGATGCACCTTCCGGCCTGCGCATCTGGTGCGGTGCCACCGTCGAGACATCCGATCTCGAGGCGCTGCTGCCTTGGCTCGACTGGGCCTTCGCCACGCAGAAGGCTTCGCTGAAGGCCGCAGCCTGAGATTTCGTGGTGGCCTGCGGGCCGCCCTTTCCCGACAATCCAGTTCAAGGAGGCCGCCATGGCGCCCCGCGTTCTCGTCTCTGACAAACTCTCCACCACCGCCGTCCAGATATTCAAGGACCGCGGTATCGAGGTCGACTATTTGCCCGATCTCGGCAAGGACAAGGAAAAGCTGCTCGAAGTCATCGGCCAGTATGATGGCCTTGCCATCCGCTCGGCGACCAAGGTCACGGAAAAACTGATCAACGCCGCGACAAGACTCAAGGTCGTCGGCCGCGCCGGCATCGGTGTCGACAATGTCGACATCCCCGCGGCGAGCCGCAAGGGCATCATCGTGATGAACACGCCTTTCGGCAATTCGATCACCACGGCCGAACATGCGGTGGCGATGATCTTTGCACTCGCACGGCAGATCCCGGAGGCCAATGCCTCGACCCATGCCGGCAAATGGGAAAAGAACCGTTTCATGGGCGTCGAGATCACCGGCAAGACGCTGGGTGTCATCGGCTGCGGCAATATCGGCTCGATCGTCGCCACGCGCGGCGTCGGCCTGAAGATGCATGTCGTTGCCTTCGACCCGTTCCTGTCGGACAAGCGCGCCGAGGAACTCGGCGTCGACAAGGTCGAGCTGGACGAGCTTTTCGCCCGCGCCGATTTCATCACGCTGCACACGCCGCTGACCGACAAGACGCGCAACATCATCGACGCGGCGGCGATCGCCAAAATGAAGAACGGCGTGCGCATCATCAATTGCGCGCGTGGCGGGCTCATCGTCGAAGCCGACCTGGTCGCGGCGCTGAAGAGCGGCAAGGTGGCGGGCGCCGGCGTCGATGTGTTCGAGGTCGAACCGGCGGAGAACAACGCGCTGTTCGGCATGGAGAATGTGGTGGCAACGCCGCATCTCGGCGCCTCGACAGCGGAAGCGCAGGAAAATGTAGCGCTCCAGGTGGCCGAGCAGATGGCCGACTATCTGATCAAGGGCGCGGTTTCGAATGCCATCAACATGCCCTCGATCACGGCCGAGGAAGCACCGCGGCTGAAGCCGTTCGTCAAGCTCGCCGAAGTGCTCGGCGCCTTTGTCGGCCAAGTCACCGAGGACCCGATCAACGAGGTCGAGATCCTGTTCGACGGCTCGACCGCGACGATGAACACGCGTGCCCTGATCAGTGCCGCGCTTGCCGGACTGATCCGGCCGCAGGTCGCCGACGTCAATATGGTGTCGGCGCCGATCATGGTGAAGGAGCGCGGCATCATCGTCGCCGAGGTCAAGCGCGACAAGTCGGGCGTGTTCGACGGCTACATCAAGCTGACGGTGAAGACCGAGCACATGACGCGCTCGATCGCCGGCACCTGCTTCTCCGACGGCAAGCCGCGCTTCATCCAGATCAAGGGCATCAATCTCGACGCCGAGGTCGGCCAGCACATGCTCTACACAACCAATGCCGATGCGCCCGGCATTATCGGCCTGCTCGGCACGGTGTGCGGCGAGAACGGCGTCAACATCGCCAACTTCCAGCTCGGCCGCAACCGGCCGGGCGGCGACGCGATTGCGCTGCTCTATCTCGACGCGCCGTTCCCGGAAAAAGTGCTGGAACAGGTCAAGGCGCACAAGTCGATAGACTCGGCCAAGCGGCTGCAGTTCGACGTCAACGCGATGTAGTTGACGTCGTGGCGGACGCGGCGGTCCTCCCCCCATCATTGGGGCGGCCGCCGCACAGGCCGGTTCAGGTCAATTCGTCTGAGCCGTCGGAGACGCCCACGCGATGCCGATAGACCAATTCCCAGCCCTTCCAGCCTGTAAACAGCAGGACCAGAACCACGATCAGCGATAAGATAAAGCCGGTCGGGATCACAGCCGCCGCTCCACCGACATAACGCGAGTACCAGTTATAAAGCTCGATCAGCACGACGAGCACGTTGCCGCCGGCATGGAGCCATGCCGTCGTGAGATTGCGGATCTGAACATCGCCGAGAACGTCCGTCAGGCCGGTAAGAGCGGCCAAGGCGCCCATGATCAGGCCGGCGCCGAGAAGCCAAAGCGATCCGGTGACCCACCCGGGATCGGCTGTTTGCCAGAAAATCAGATCGCAAACGAAGGTGCCGATAAAGAAGGCGATCGGAAACGGAATCAGCATTGGATGAATGGGGTGACCGGCAATGCTTGCTGTGCTGCGAGGGTTGTGGCTCATCTTGTTGCCTCCCTCCCCAGCAAACTCCGCCAGAGGTAAAATGTTCCAGGTCGGCGCGCGGCAGCAGTTATCCCGACGGCGGCGCAGCGCGGCAGCGGCCAAATGTTATCCGCAGCGGTTCGGTGCCGACATCTTGCGCCCGCTGTATTCGGCGAGCGAAATGCCGCCCAGCACCAGGGCAAGCGCCAGCGCCTGGTAGAGCTGGAATGTCTCGCCGACGATCAGCACTGACAGCAGCGTGCCGAAGATCGGCACCAGATTGATGAACAGCCCGGCACGGTTGGCGCCGATCAGTTCGTTGCCCCTGATGTAAGTGATCTGCGAAATGACCGAAGCGCCGATCGCGGTATAGACGATGACCACCCAGCCGCTGATATCGGGGACGATAACCTTGCCGGCGGCGACCTCCCACAGGAAGAACGGCAGCGAGGTGATGAGGGCAGCGATCGCCAGGGACAACATCAGGCTCTGCCAGCGCATCACCGGCTTCAGCCGCAGCCCGACCGAATAACCGCTGTAGAGGACGACCGCGACCAGCATGATGGCGTCGCCGAAATTGAGTTCCAATGGGAGCAGCCGGCGCGGATCGCCGGCAGGCAGTCAAGATGACGCCGAAGATGGTCAGCACCACGCCCGCAATCTGAGCCCAGCTCACGCGCAGGCGGAAGAAGAAGAAATTGGCAATGATGATCAAGACCGGCATCGCCGCCTGTTCGATCGAGACATTGATCGCCGTCGTGTAGTTGAGCGCGGTGTAGAAAATGGTGTTGAACAGAGTGAAGCCGCTGGCGCCAAGTGCAGCCAGGACGAACCAGTGTTTGCGCACCACCGGCCAGTCCTCCCTGATCGTGCGCCAGCCGATCGGCAGCAGGATCGCGACGGCCAGCACCCAGCGCAGGAAGACCAGCGTCATCGGCGAGACGTGATCGACCGCCAGCTTGCCGGCGACGGAATTGCCGCCCCACAACAAGGTGGTCAGCAGCAGGAACAGGTAGGCGCGTCGATGCATTGCGGGATTCCGGCCGCCTGGGAAGTTGTGTTTGCCGGCCTATTGCCCCCGCCGACGCAAGTAAATGATGTCAAAGCCGAAAATTGTTGTGCCTCAGGGCATTTTCGGCGGCAAAGAAAGGTCGCGCTTGCGAGGTCTTGACGCTATAGAGGCCTGTCGTTTCGAACCATATCCAGGCCGCCAGGGCGGCATCTCAAGGGAAAAGAAACATGGCCAATGTGGTGGTCGTCGGCTCGCAATGGGGCGACGAAGGCAAGGGCAAGATCGTCGACTGGTTGTCGGAGCGCGCCGACGTGGTCGTGCGCTTCCAGGGCGGCCACAATGCCGGCCATACGCTGGTCGTCGACGGCAAGGTCTACAAACTGTCGCTGCTGCCGTCGGGCGTGGTGCGGCAAGGCAAGCTGTCGATCATCGGCAATGGCGTCGTCTTCGACCCGCACGCCTTCGTCGCGGAAGTGGCAAAACTCAAGGCGCAAGGCGTCGAGGTCACGCCGGACCGCCTGAAAATAGCCGAAAACACGGCGCTTATCCTGTCGCTGCACCGGGAGCTGGACGGATTCCGCGAGGACGCCGCCTCCAATTCCGGGACGAAAATTGGCACGACGCGTCGTGGCATCGGCCCAGCCTATGAAGACAAGGTGGGCCGGCGCGCGGTTCGGGTGATGGATCTGGCGGATTTGGAAACGCTGCCTCTCAAGGTCGACAGGCTGCTGACGCATCACAATGCGCTGCGTCGCGGGCTTGGCCATGGCGAAGTCACGCATGAGGCGATCATGACCGAGCTGACCTCGGTCGCCGATGAGATCCTGCCCTATATGGACCGCGTCTGGAAAATCCTCGACGACAAGCGCCGCGCCGGCGAACGCATCCTGTTCGAGGGCGCGCAAGGCACGCTGCTCGACATCGACCACGGCACCTATCCGTTCGTCACCTCGTCCAACACCGTTGCCGGCCAGGCAGCCGCCGGCTCGGGGGTTGGCCCCGGCGCCATCGGCTATGTCCTGGGCATCACCAAGGCCTATACGACGCGTGTCGGCGAAGGCCCGTTCCCGACCGAGCAGAAGAACGAGATCGGCGAATTTCTCGGTACGCGTGGCCACGAATTCGGCGTCGTCACCGGGCGCAAACGCCGTTGCGGCTGGTTCGACGCCGTGCTGGTGCGCCAGGCCGTCGCCGTCAACGGTATCAAGGGCATCGCCCTGACCAAGCTCGACGTGCTCGACGGGCTGGATGAGATCAAGGTTTGCACCGGCTACCGTCTCGACGGCGAAACGATCGACTATCTGCCGGCCAGCCAGGGCGCGCAGGCGCGTGTCGAGCCGGTCTACGAGACGCTCGAAGGCTGGAAAGGCACCACAGCCGGCGCGCGCAGCTGGAACGACCTTCCGGCGCAGGCCGTCAAATATGTCCGTTACATCGAGGAGCTGATCGGGGCACCCGTCGCGCTCCTTTCCACCAGCCCGGAACGGGACGACACGATACTTGTGACCGATCCGTTTCAAGACTAGTTTTCTGAAGCCTTTCCGGGCATCGCGGCCGATTTGCGGGGGCCGGCGCGGAAACAAAATACAGGTCGACTGAAGCATGGCAGATTTCGTTGCTATTCTGAAAAAGGCGCTCGACAAGCACGGCGACGAAACGCCCGAAAAGCGTACGCGGATCTATGAAAGCGTTCGTACCATGCTGGCGAAGAAGCTTGCGGAGTATTCGCCGCCGCTGGCCGCCGAAGCCATAAGCACGCAGAAGCGATCCCTGGAAGATGCCATCTCGAGCGTCGAGCGCGACTATGCCAGGGCGGTGCCGGCATCCGATCCGCTGGCGGAGCTGGAGCACATCTTCTCCTCCATCGACCGCAACAAGAACCAGTCCAGTCATGTAAAGCCTTCCGCCACGCCTGCGCCGGCCTGGCAGCCGGCGAAACCCGTGCAGCCGGCGCCGACCGCCAGGACAGAGCCGAGCTGGCAGAGGCCCGCGCCGACACCGCCGTCGCCTGCGGCGCGTGCAGAAACCATCGACAAGCAAGCCGTGGAGCTGGACGCCGACGACGACAGCGCCGATGTGTTCGCCAATGACGAGCAGCCGGTCGCGGACACGTTCCAGCGCCTGCGCCCAGCCGAGCGCAGGCGCAGCTATGGCGGGTTGATCGCGGCTGCCGTCGCGCTTCTGGTGGTCGCCGGCGGCGGCTATGGCATCTGGCTGAACAAGGATGCCTTTGGCTCGATGCTGGGCCTCGGCGGCGACACCAAGACGGTCTCGACCGAACCGCTGGTAAAGCCGGCGCGGGCCAAGCCCGCGGCCGATGCACCGGCACCGGCCGCTGCCGGCGAGGGAACGAAGTTCACCCAGCGCCTGTCGCCCGAAGGCGGTGAGACCGACCCCGGTCCCGCGGCCGGTCAAAGCGGCATCGGCGAGGGCGAGTCCGTCGCCGCGCTGACCACACCGCCACCCCCGGCTCCAGCACCGCCTGCGGCGGCGCCAGCGCCTGCGACCCCGCCGGCCGGCGACGCCGCAGCCACGGGCGCGCCCACCACGCCGGCGCCCGACGCTTCCGCCACGCCACCGGCAACGCCGCCCGCCGATGGCGCCGCTCCGCCGGCCAATGGGGCAGCACCGGCTGATGCCGCCGCCACGCCGCCCGCGGCCGGCACGCCGACCGCGGCGCCGGCCGCCGCCGCTTCCGAGCCCAGCGTTGCGGTCGGCCAGAAGGCGATCTTCTACGAGGAACGCACCTCGACCGCGCAAGGTTCGGCCGAACCCGGCAGCATCGTCTGGTCGCTGGTGCAGGAATCGCCCGGCGGCGATCTGCCTCCCGAGCCGGCGATCCGCGCCGAGGCGACCATTCCCGGCAAGGACATCCAGCTGCGCATGACCATCCGGCGCAATACCGACCAGACGCTGCCGGCCAGCCACATCATCGAGATGATCTTCCTGACGCCCGAGGGCTTTGACGGCGGTGGCGTCGACAACATCCTGCGCGTCGCCATGAAGAGTTCGGAACAGGATGCCGGCAGCCCGCTGATCGGCATTCCGGCCAAGATCGCCGACGGCTTCTTCCTGGTGGCGCTCAACGACACCAAGGCCGACGAGGACGCCAATATGACCTTGCTCCGAGGCCAGGACTGGATCGACGTGCCGGTGGTCTACAAGACCGGACGCCGGGCGCTGCTGACCATGGAAAAGGGCATTCCGGGCGAGAAGGTGTTCGACGAGGCGCTGAAGGCCTGGCAGGCCAAGACGGCAGGTTGACGGGCGGCAGTAGCGGCTGCCTTCGCTCAGAAGCCCTGGAACAGCATGTCGAGGGCGGCGACGATGTCGTCGTGATGTCTAGAAAGGTTTCCCTCTGGCATCCGCAATTCGGACGCGCTGAAGGCCGACACAAACTGTGTGACCATCACAAGATCTTTGCCGTTTATAGCGAAGGTCGGGTTCAGGCGGCGGCCAGGAAGCGGGGCAATCTCGGGCGGCATCAAAGGAACGACCACCCTCGTGCTCAGCCCTTCAAGCATATCTGACTGCACGTCGAGAAGATAACCGTCGCTCTCGGTACTCCGATAGAAATCGTAACGCGCCATCAGAACGGCCGGTGTTTAGCCAATGGCAGTCCGTTCTTTCGGACATATTCGTTGGAGCTTTCGATGGCTTCCCTGTTTTCTTCTTGCCATCGACACGTTTTCTCCGCCGCAATCGCTTTCGCGATCCCTGCTTCGGCAGCGCGGGAGATGTTGATGCCCAACGCTTTAGCGTCCTTGATCAACTGAGAGTCAATGGACGTGTTGACAGAGGTCCGCTGAGTTTTTGGCGTCGATTGAAGCACGGAGATGCCTCCTTTCATGCGCACAATATACGCGCATAAAAGACCGCAGGCAATGCTACCCCTCCATCTCCTCACGCAGCATTTCCAGTTCCAGCCACTCTTCCTCGAGTGCGGCCAGCGTGGCGCGTTCCTTGTCGAGGGCGGCGATGGTCTTTTGGAACGAGGCCGGGTCGCGCTCGTAATAGGCGGGATCGGCGATGTTGTTTTCCAAACGCGAGATCGAGGCCATTACCGCCTCGATCTTCTTGGGCAGCGATTCCAGGGCGAATTTCTGCTTGAACGACAGTTTCTTCGACGGCCCTTTCGGCGCTGCCGGCTCGCTCTTGCCCGGCGCCGGCGCATCGCTGGCTTCGGCCTTGGCGCGCGTCTTGCGGTCGTCGAGCCGGGTGCCGCCGCGCTGCGCCAGCATGTCGGAATAGCCACCGGCATATTCGATCCAGCGGCCGCCTCCGTCCGGGGCGATGATGCTGGTGACGGTGCGGTCGAGGAAGTCGCGGTCGTGGCTGACCAGGATGACCGTGCCGGCAAAGCCGGCGACAAGTTCCTGCAGCAGTTCCAGCGTCTCCATGTCGAGATCGTTGGTCGGCTCGTCGAGCACCAGAAGGTTGGCCGGCCGCGCCAGAACACGCGCCAGGAGCAGCCGCGCCCGTTCGCCGCCGGACAGCTCGCGCACCGGGGTGCGCGCCTGTTCCGGCTTGAACAGGAAATCCTTCATGTAGGACACGACATGGCGCTGCTCGCCATTGATGACGAGGTTTTCGCCGCGCCCGTCCGTGAGATACTGCGCCAGGGTCTCGGCCGGATCGACCGCCTCGCGCTTCTGGTCGAGCGTGGCGATTTCCAGATTGGTGCCGAGCCGCACCGAGCCGGCGTCGGGCTTCATCTCGCCGGTGAGCATCTTCAACAGCGTCGTCTTGCCGGCGCCGTTCGGCCCGACAAGGCCGACGCGATCGCCGCGCTGGATGCGGGTCGAGAAGCCTTTGACCACGGTGAGGTCGCCAAAGCTCTTTTCGATGTTTTTGGTCTCGATCACCAGCTTGCCGGATTCGGCGGCGTCGCTGGCCACCATGGTGGCCGAGCCCTCGGCGCCGCGATGGCCGCGAAAACGCTGGCGCATGGTCTGCAGTTCGCCCAGGCGGCGCATGTTGCGTTTGCGGCGAGCCGTCACGCCATAGCGCAGCCAATGCTCCTCGCGCACGATCTGGCGGCCGAGCTTGTGCTGTTCGCGCTCTTCCTCTTCCAGCACAAGGTCGCGCCATTCCTCGAAATGGCCAAAGCCCTTGTCGAGGCGGCGGGTCTGGCCACGGTCGAGCCAGACAGTGGCGCGCGAGACGCGTTCGAGGAAGCGACGGTCGTGCGAGATGACGATCAGCGCCGAAGACGTCCGGACAAGCTCTTCTTCCAGCCATTCGATGACCGACAAATCGAGATGGTTCGTCGGCTCATCAAGCAGCAGAATATCGGGTTCGGGCGCCATGACGCGGGCAAGTGCTGCGCGGCGCGCCTCGCCGCCGGAGAGATCGTTGGGGTTCTCCGTGCCGGCGAGGCCGAGATGCTCCATCAGATATGTGGCGCGGTAGGGATCGTCGGCAGGCCCAAGCCCGGCCTCGACATAGGCGCGCACATTGGCAAAGCCGTCCATGTCGGGCATTTGCGGGAGATAGCGCACCGTTGCCGAAGGCTGGCGGAAGACCTCGCCGTCTTGCGGCTCGATCAGACCAGCAGCAATCTTCAGGAGCGTCGACTTGCCGGAGCCGTTGCGGCCGACGAGCGCGATCTTGTCACCGGCGGACGCCGTCAGTTCGGCGCCATCGAGCAGCGGCGTGCCGCCAAAGGTCAGTCTTATGCCGTCGAGGTTGAGAAGGGGCGGGGCCATGTCAGCTTTCAGGCAAGGGGTAGGGGTGGGCGAGCAGCAGCGCGCGGCCATGGCCGAGCGCGATTTCGAGGCCGCCCCCGGTCGTGTTGGACTTGACCTCGTTCGAGATGGTCAGCGACGAGCCGAACACGACCTCGACATGGTCGAGCGGCCACTTCGCGCCGGACACGGTGAGGCCCGAAAGATCGGAAAAGCCGAGCACCGAAAACAGCGTTCCGTCGGCATAGTCGAAGCCGGCCTTGCCAGGCAGCAGAGGGGCGCCTTCCTGCGCTCCGCTGGTCAACAGCAATTTTGTGCCGGCCTCGGCCAGCCGCAGGCTGAGCGCCAGATGGAGGAAGGCGTGGTCGGCGCGCTTGCCGCCGAAAGCGCCGGCCAGCACCAGGCTGGTGGCGCCGCGTTCCAATGCCGCCGCGATCGCCAGTTCGCCATCGGTCTTGTCCTTTTCGGGAGGAAACACCTCCCGCGGCACGGCGGCGAGATCGGCAGGCAGGTCCGCCGGCACGGAATCGAAATCGCCGACCCACAGCTCCGGCATCACGCCGAGCAGGCGGGCATGATCGATGCCGGCGTCGGCGGCGATGACGCGCGTGCCCGCGACCTGGCGGTCGAGCCGCGGCGTGCGGACGAGATCGCCGCCAAGCAGGATGGTGAATGTGCTCATATCCGCTGGCCCTTACCAGCCCCGCCGACGAAACGGAAGGCCGAGCGGCACCGTCACTCTTTGTTGGAGCATGATCTTTTTCCGGAAACGGATTCCACTTTCCGGGATCACGCTCGGGCAAACTTCCACTTGCGTGGCACCTTGGCCGGGCCTATGTGTCGAAACGCTCTAACGGGGTGCCGGACGCGATCTTCGCGGACCGGCTGAGAGGCAGTCTCGCCAACCCGCTGAACCTGATCCGGTTTGTACCGGCGGAGGGATTAGACGCTTCGGACAGCCCGACGCCTCAATTCCTTTCAACACGAATGAAGGAGGCGCCGATGCGCATTTTTTTGTCCCGTCTTGTCCCAGCGCTTGGGCTTGCTGTTTCGCTACTGGCAAGCCCTGCGTGCGCGCAGGAAAAACTCACGATCTATACCTATGAGAGTTTCACTGCCGACTGGGGTCCAGGCCCCCAGGTGAAGAAGGAATTCGAGGCCGAGTGTGGCTGCAGCGTCGACTTCGTCTCGGTGGCCGACGGCGTCGCGCTGCTCAATCGCGTCAAGCTCGAAGGTGCGTCGACCAAAGCCGATATCGTGCTTGGCCTCGACACCAACCTCACCGCGGAAGCCAAGGCTTCCGGCCTGTTTGTCCCACATGGCGCGGTGGCTGAAAACAACGTGCCGGGCGGCTGGAGCGACGACACTTTCGTGCCCTACGATTATGGCTATTTCGCCGTCGTCTACGACACCGAGAAGCTGAAGAACCCACCGAAGAGCCTGAAGGAATTGGTCGAGGGCGATGCCGCCGACAAGATCGTCATCCAGGATCCGAGGACGTCGACGCCGGGCCTTGGCCTGCTGCTGTGGGTTAAGTCGGTCTATGGCGACAAGGCGCCGGAAGCCTGGGCGAAACTCAAGGGCAAAGTGCTGACGGTGACGCCGGGCTGGAGCGAGGCCTACGGCCTGTTCACCAAGGGCGAGGCGCCGATGGTGCTTTCCTATACGACGTCGCCGGCCTACCACATGGTGGCGGAGAACACCGGGCGCTACCAGGCGGCCTCGTTCGAGGAAGGCGAGTATCTGCAGATCGAGGTCGCCGGCATCACCACCACGGGCGCGAAGAATCCGCTGGCGGCGAAGTTCCTGGCCTTCATGACCGGGCCGAAATTCCAGGATGTCATTCCGGAGACCAACTGGATGTTCCCGGCCGGGAAAACCGACAAGCCGCTCAATCCGGCTTTTGATAGGCTGGTCAAGCCGGCGAAGACCTTGCTGTTCAGCCCGGAAGAGGTCGCGGCAAATCGCAAGGCCTGGGTGGATGAATGGCTGGCGGTGATGAGCAAGTAGATTTGGCTGTATAGTCAAAAGATGAGTGCTCTACGGCGCCCCCCTCCGTCCTGCCGGACATCTCCCCCACGAGGGGGGAGATTGGCCTTTACGTTGACTTTCGCCAATCTCCGAAGCTGCAGGAATGAGCGGAGCGCTAAAACCGCCAATCTCCCCCCTCGTGGGGGAGATGTCCGGCAGGACAGAGGGGGGCGCGAAGGAACGCGACGCCCGGTAAAGAGTGCAACGCTCTGACCCCCGCATCACGGCCGGCATTGTCGCGCTTGTGGCAATCGCGCTGCTGATCGGTGGCGCCTTCGCCGGCCTTATCCGCGAAGGCGCGCACGACCTTTCCGGCGCCGCGTCCGCCTTTGACCTCTATCTCCTGCGCGTTGTCCGCTTCACGCTCTGGCAGGCTGCGCTCTCGACTCTGCTTTCCGCCGTACCGGCGCTCTTCGTCGCCCGGGCGCTGTCGCGGCATCCGCGCTTCTTCGGACGCGGCTTCATCCTGCAGCTATTCACTGTGCCCCTTGCCTTGCCGGCAATTGTCGGAGCGCTGGGAATACTGGCGCTCTATGGCCGCGCCGGTTATTTCGCCGCGATCGGTGGCCAGAGCTGGCCCGACATCTATGGGCTGTCGGGCATCCTCGTCGCCCACGTCTTCTTCAACCTGCCGCTGGCCACCCGGCTGTTCCTCGAAGCGCTGGGAACGGTGCCGGCCGATCAATGGCGGCTGGCGAGCCAGCTCGGCATGGGGGCGAGGCCAGCCTTCCGGCTGATCGAGTGGCCGGTGCTGCGCGCCGCGCTGCCGGGCGTCGCCGGGCTTGTCTTCATGCTTTGCATCACCTCCTTCACCATCGTCCTGATCCTCGGCGGCGGGCCGGCGGCGACGACGCTGGAAGTCGCCATCTATCAGGCGCTGCGTTTCGACTTCGATCCGGCGCGAGCGGTGACGCTGACGGTGCTACAGATCGCGCTGACTTTCGCCGTCATGCTGGCGCTGACGCGGCTCGGCGCCAATGTGACCGGCGACGCCAATTTGCCTGTCGCGCCGCGCCGCTATCACTTGGCCGGCAAAGCAGAAACAGCGTTCAACGCCGTCCTGATCGTGCTCGCCTTGCTGTTCGTCGCCGGACCAATGGCGGCCACCGTCGCGTCCGGCCTCGGCGCCGATCTCGGCCGGCTGGCGGGCGAGAGTGCCGTGAGTCAGGCGACCCTGACCAGCGCCGGTCTCGCCCTCTCGGCGGCGCTACTTTCGGTGGCGCTGTCGCTGTCGCTGATCATGGCTCGGCGGGCACTGTCGCTGCGCCGCCGGTCCAGTGCCCGTTCATTGCTCGAACATGCCACCGACACCGGCGCCGGCTTCGTCCTCGTCGTGCCGCCCATTGTCATCGGCGCCGGCTGGTTTCTCCTGCTGCGCACGGTCAGCGATGTCTTTGCCATCGCGCCGGTCATGGTCGTCATCGTCAATGCGGTGATGGCGATGCCCTTTGCCATCCGCGCGATGCGCCCGGCCTATGATGCGGCGAGCGAGCGCCACGAAAAGCTGTGCGCGCAGCTCGGCATTGCGGGCTGGAACCGGCTGCTTCTGGTCGACTGGCCATCGCTCCGGCGGCCGCTGGCCACCGGCTTTGCCTTCGCCATGGCACTGTCGCTCGGCGATCTCGGCGTCATCGCGCTGTTCGGCAGCGATTCGGTACAGACCTTGCCCTATCTCCTGCTGGCGCGCATGGGCAGCTATCGCACGGCCGATGCTGCCGGGCTGGCTTTGCTGCTCGGGGCGGTCTGCCTTGCATTGGTGGTCGCGGCAGACTGGCTGGGACGGGGAGAGAGATCGTGACGTCCGCTGTGGAGAAAGGCACGACTGTCCGGCTGGACAAGGTCTCGTTCAGCTATGGCGAAACGTCATTCCTGTTCGATGTCGAATTCCATACATCTAAGATCACCGCCATCATGGGGGCAAGTGGTTCGGGCAAATCGACCTTGCTCAATCTGGTGGCTGGTTTCGAGACGCCGGAGTCCGGTCGTGTGCTGATCGGCGGCGCCGATGTCGGCGCCGAGCCGCCTTCGGCGCGGCCGGTGTCGATGGTATTCCAGGAAAACAATCTGTTTGCTCATCTCTCGGTGGAGAAGAATGTCGGGCTCGGCCGCTCGCCATCGCTCAACCTGACCGACGCCGATCGCGCCGCAATCGCCGAGGCGCTTGACCGCGTCGGCCTGGCCGGCAAGGAGATGCGCCTGCCGCGCGAACTCTCCGGCGGCGAAAGGCAGCGCGTAGCGCTCGCCCGCGTTCTGGTGCGCGACCGGCCAGTGCTGCTGCTCGACGAGCCGTTCGCTTCGCTCGGGCCAGCACTGCGCGACGACATGCTCGACCTGGTGGCCGGCGTTCATGCCGAGCGGGCGATGACGGTGCTGTTCGTCACGCATCAGCCGGAAGACGCTCGCCGTATCGGCGAGCAGATGGTTTTTCTGGACAATGGCAGGGTTGCCGCGACGGGACCTGCCGCCGATTTTTTCGACGGCACTGGCCCTGAAGCGTTTCGGCGCTATATCGGCGCAAGTTCGGGCGGATCACGCGATATTGCCCGGAAGCGGACATAATTTACGACCAAACCGGCTACAGGTGATGTGGCGCTTGCTTGCCATGGTCCAGCTGATGTGGCTAGGTCCGCTTAGTACTGGTCCGGCACGAGCCGTGATTTGCCCCCTACAGCGCCGCATCCGGCCGGATGCGTAAACGCTGTAGGTTTTTTGATGTGTGCAGGATTGCCAACGAAAACCGATTTTTCGCTGGCGCGGACCCCGGTCCAAATCATGCGCCGAGAGCTGAAGGAACGCCGTGCTGCCGACCGGCACTGACACTTTGAAACGCAGACCGCTGGTGCGCTTCCTCGCGCTGGCCGGCCTTGCCGTGGCGCTGGCCAGCTGCCAGATGTTCACGCCTCCCGAAGTGCAGGAATCTGGCTTCCAGCCTTCCGACAAGCCGATCACGGTCGACAATGTCGCCGCCAACAGCAAGCTTGCCGAACTGGCGAAGGCACAGCATCCGCGCATCCTTGCCACCTATGGCGGCGAATATTCCGATCCCAAGCTCGAGCGCATGGTGGCCAAGGTTGTCGGCAGCCTGACCGTGGTGTCGGCCAATCCGACCCAGACCTATCGCATCACCATCCTCAATTCGCCAAACGTCAACGCTTTCGCGCTGCCGGGCGGCTATCTCTACGTCACCCGCGGCCTGCTGGCGCTGGCCAATGATTCGGCCGAACTCGCCGCCGTCATCGCGCATGAGATGGGCCACGTCACCGCCAATCACGGTCTGCAGCGACAGCAGCTCGAGGCCGAGGAAGGCCTGGCGACCAAGGTGGTCTCCGATGTGCTGGGCGACAGTCCGACCGCCAAGCAGGCATTGATCCGCGGCAAGCTGAGGCTGGCGCAGTTCTCGCGCAACCAGGAGCTGGAGGCAGACGCGATCGGCATCAAATCGATCGGCGAGGCGGGTTACGATCCCTATGCCGCCGGGCGTTTCCTGCAGTCGATGTCGGCCTATACCGATTTCCGCTCGATCAGCGGCGCCACCGACGCCAGCCTCGACTTCCTGGCTACGCACCCCAACACGCCGCAGCGAATTGATCTGGCGCAGCGCCACGCCCGCCAGTTCGGCGCGCCGGGCATCGGCACCCGCGACCGCGATTCCTTCCTGGCCGGGATAGACGGCCTGCTCTATGGCGACACGCCGGAAGAGGGCTATGTGCGCGGCCAGACCTTCCTGCATCCGGGCCTCGGCGTTTCGTTCACGGTGCCCGACGGCTTCATCATCGACAATTCGGCGGCGGCGGTGACGGCGACCGGTCCCGGCGACATGGCGATCCGCTTCGACGGTGTGTCGATCGACAAGGATCGTGCGCTGACCGACTACATCAGAAGCGGCTGGGTGGCCGGTCTCGACGAGACCAGTGTGCGCCAGGAGACGATCGACGGCAACGAGGCGGCGACAGCGCACGCCGGCGCCGATGGCTGGCAGTTCGACATTGCGGTGATCCGCGCCGGCGGCCAAGTCTACCGGCTTTTGACAGCGGCCCCCTCGGCCAGCACGACACTCGATCCGGTGGCACGCTCGGTCAGCGGTTCGTTCCGCGTGCTCAGCCCCGCCGAGAAAGCGGCACTGAAGCCGCTGCATATCCGCGTCGTCACGGTACAGGCCGGGCAGACGATGGGCACACTTTCGGCGCAGATGGTCGGCGTCGACCGCAAGCTCGATCTGTTCCGCGTGCTCAACGCGATGTCGCCGGGCGCCTCGGTTTCGGCCGGCGACAAGGTCAAGATCGTCACGGACAGATAGCGCCGGTCTTCGTCAGAAACCCCAGCCTTCGTAGTGCTTTTTTCTGAGATAACTTTTCTGAGATAACTCGGGGCGGTACCCCTGTTCCTGGCAATCTCACGCTGCCATGAATTCGGGGTTCTGCTTGACCAGCGCGAGCTTGAGCTTTTCCATGGCGCGGGCCTCGATCTGGCGGACACGCTCCTTGGAAATGCCGAGCGTCTCGCCGAGCGCCTCAAGCGTCGCACCTTCGTCGGTCAGCCGACGCTCCTCGATGATCCTGAGTTCGCGGGCATTGAGCGCGCGGAGCGCCGTCTTCAGCCACATCAGGCGCCGTTCGACGTCGATGGTGTCGCCGGCGACCTCGTCAGGCAATGGATCGTCCGAAATCAGGAAGTCCATCCGCTCGGTGGTACCGGCCTCATTGGCGAGGGGTGCGTTGAGCGAAGAGTCAGGTGCTGAAAGCCTGGAATCCATCTTCTCGACATCGGCCTCGGAGACGCCGAGGGCTACCGAGACTTCGCGGTAGAGCGTGGCGTTGGAAATCGGCTCGGCGCCATTGGCAAGACGGGCGCGCAGGCGCCGCAGGTTGAAGAACAGCGCCTTTTGCGCCGAAGAGGTGCCGCCGCGAACGATCGACCAGTTGCGCAGGATATAGTCCTGCATCGAAGCGCGGATCCACCAGGTCGCATAGGTCGAGAAGCGCACCTCGCGCTCCGGCTCGAAACGCGCGGCTGCTTCCAGCAGCCCGACATGGCCCTCCTGGACCAGATCGCCGAGCGGCAGGCCGTAATGTCGGAATTTCGAAGCCATGGAAATGACCAGCCGCATATGGGCGACGGTGATCTGATGCAGCGCCTGCTGATCCTGGTCTTCCTTCCAGCGCAAGGCGAGAACATGTTCCTCATCGCGCTCGAGGTAGGGGGCTTTCATTGCCGTGCGGACCATGGTCCGTCCTGCCGTGTCTTCGATCATGCCGCGCTCCTGCTCCCGGACATTTTCGGACGGCCTGGCGGCCGTTATCTCTGTTTGACGCAATTCCGAAGGAAACCGCTTTCCCACTTTCCTGGAATTGCTTCGGGCCTAGCGCAGCCAAGGGTTCTTGAAATGGAAACGCGGCGCCCTACAACAAGCCATGAACGTGCCACACCGGGGATTGGTTCCGCCGCCGAGGGCGGTTGTTTTGTGCGGTCCGACAGGGCGCATCTACACCGCAGATCGGGACTATTGGCACCGATCCGAGCTGCTTTGAGAATCTGATTTCTGGATCGTCGTTTTTTTGAAATCTGGTTCCTTATTTTGCTGCGCTGTATCTGTCAGTTTCCGGCTCTCACAAGCGCCGGACACCGGCCAAGGACGGGATCACACAGAAATGAAATGGCTCAATTCGCTCATCGTCGCCGGAACGCTTCAGGTTCTGGCTGTTACATCAGGCCATGCCGGCGCCAATCTTGACCAGATCAAGCAGGCCGGCACCCTCAAAGTCGGCACCGAAGGCACCTATGCGCCCTTCACCTATCATGATGCTTCCGGCGCGCTGGTCGGCTTCGACGTCGAGATCGCCAAGGCGATCGGCGACAAGCTCGGCGTCAAGGTCGAGTTCCTCGAAGGCAAATGGGACGGGCTGATCGCCGGCCTCGACGCCAACCGCTACGACGCCGTGATCAACGAGGTCGGCATCACCGACGCGCGCAAGGCCAAGTACGATTTCTCCGATCCTTACATCGCCTCCAAGGCCGTGCTGATCGTGCGCGGCGACAACACCGACATCAAGACCTTCGCCGACCTCAAGGGCAAGAAGTCGGCACAGTCGTTGACATCGAATTTCGGCAAGCTCGCCGAGACCAACGGCGCCGAACTCGTCGGCACCGACGGCTTCGACCAGTCGATCCAGCTGCTGCTCACCGGCCGCGCCGACGCCACCATCAATGACAGCCTGTCTTTCCTCGACTTCAAGAAGCACAAGCCGGACGCCAATGTGAAGATCGCCGCGCAGGAAGAGAACGCCGACTATTCCGGCGTCATCGTGCGCAAGGGTGATCCGGAGCTGGTCGCGGCGATCAACAAGGCGCTGGCCGACATCAAGGCCGACGGCACCTACAAGAGGATCGCCGATACTTATTTCGGCCAGGATGTCTCGCAGTAAAGACCATCTCCCGGCGGTTTGCCGGCAATGACAAATAGCGGCGGGCCGTCTTTGACGGCTCGCCGTTTTTCGCATGATATGAGAAGCACACAATCGCACTGCCGTCACCGCGGCGGTCTGTGAAGGAGGAGCCGTTCGTGCCGCACTGGCTACACCTGATGCTGGACTCGTTGCCGACACTGCTGTGGGCGGCGTTGATCTTCACCGTACCGCTGACATTGCTATCGTTCGCACTCGGCCTGTTCGTCGGCCTCGTTGTCGCCCTGGTACGGCTGTTCGGTCCCAAGCCTCTGGTTGCCGTGGTCCGCTTCTATGTCTGGATCTTTCGCGGCACGCCGCTTCTGGTGCAGCTGTTCCTGATCTTTTACGGCCTGCCTTCGGTCGGCATATTGCTGGACGCTTTTCCGGCGGCGCTGATTGGCTTCACCCTCAACATAGGCGCCTACAGTTCGGAAATTATCCGCGCCGTGATCGGCTCGGTGCCGAAGGGCCAGTGGGAGGCGGCCTATTCGATCGGCATGACCTGGAGCCAGGCGATGCGGCGTACCATCCTGCCGCAAGCCGGCCGCGTCGCCGTGCCGCCGCTGTCCAACACCTTCATCTCGCTGGTCAAGGATACGTCGCTGGCCGCCGCCATCACTGTGCCGGAGATGTTCCAGGCGGCGCAGCGCATCGTCGCCACCACCTATGAACCGCTGATCCTCTATGTCGAGGCGGCGATCCTTTATCTGGCGATAAGCTCGGTGCTTTCGGCCTTGCAGACGCGGCTGGAGGAGCGGCTCAACCGCTATGGCGGTTTCCTGGAGGCGCGCTCATGATCGGCCTCGCCGACATCGAAAAGAGCTTCGGCGACAATCTGGTGCTGAAGGGCGTGACGGTCACCATTGCCGAAGGCAGCGTCACCGCGCTCGTCGGCCCCTCCGGCGGCGGCAAGAGCACACTGCTGCGCTGCATCAACCTGTTGGAGATCCCGACCTCGGGCATGGTGCGCATCGGCGACGAGACGCTGGAATTCCGTCCCGGCATCAAGATCCCCAGCCGCGACATCCAGCGCCTGCGGCTGCAGACCGGCATGGTGTTCCAGAACTTCCAGCTGTTCCCGCATCGCACCGCGATCGAGAACGTCATGGAAGGCCTGGTGACGGTGCTGAAATGGCCGACGGCAAAGGCGCGCGAGCGGGCACTGGCGCTGCTCGAGAAGGTCGGCATGGCGCACAAGGCGGACGATTGGCCGGCAACGCTGTCGGGCGGCCAGCAGCAGCGTGTGGCGATCGCCCGCGCCCTGGCGCCGTCCCCGAAAGTGCTGCTTTGCGACGAGCCGACCTCGGCGCTCGATCCGGAACTGGCGCAGGAAGTGGTCGACGTGCTGGGAAAACTCGCCAGCGAAGGCACGACCATGGTGATGGCCACGCACGACCTTCGCCTTGCCTCCAAGATTGCGCAGGAGGTGGTGTTCCTCGACGCCGGCGTCATCGTCGAGAAGGGGCCGTCCGCCGTGGTGTTCTCCAACCCGGAGCGTGAACGGACCAAGCGTTTTATTGCGACGCTGAAGCAGGAGGCGGAGAAGGAAGCCGGCGGCTGAGCCTTCTACGTTCCCTTGTGAAGAGGTCGGACGGAAGGTCCGGGTGCGGTCTGGTGTCGTCCCCATCCTCGCTGCTTCGCGCCACCTGCCTGGGCGAGCCGCGGGTCTCGCCCGTCCTTACAAGGGGAGGGTAAAAACAAAAACCCGGCACAAGGCCGGGTTTTCATGAATTCGACGGTGAAAGCGATCAGGCAGCTTCTTCCTGCTCGGCTTCCTCATTGTCGGCCTTGGCGCCGCGCTTCGGGCCCTTGTTGAGGTTGACCTCGATCAGGCGCACGGCTTCGGTTTCCGACATGCGGTTGACTGCCGCGATCTCGCGCGCCATGCGGTCGAGTGCCGCCTCATAGAGCTGACGCTCGGAATAGGACTGTTCCGGCTGGTTGTCGGCACGGTAGAGGTCGCGCACGACTTCCGAGATCGAGATCAGGTCGCCCGAATTGATCTTGGCATCATACTCCTGCGCACGGCGCGACCACATGGTGCGCTTGACGCGGGCGCGGCCCTGCACGACCTTCAGCGCGCGCTCGACATAATCCTCTTCCGACAGCTTGCGCATGCCGATGGAGGTCGCCTTGGCGACCGGAACCTTCAGGCGCATCTTGTCCTTCTGGAAGTCGATGACGAACAGTTCCAGCTTGTGGCCCGCAACTTCCTGCTCGTCGATCGAGACGATCTGGCCGACGCCGTGTGCCGGATAGACGATGTACTCGCCGGTCTTGAAACCGTGGCGTGCCGAGGTGGACTTCTTCTGCGGGGTGATCGTTGCCATTACGCCCTGAACTCCTTGTTGTGGCACCGGCGGCCTGCCGGTCCGAACGCATGCGACCGGGGACACCGATCGTTAGCCGCACAACAGATGAACCCATCGGAAAAGCCGGGGCCGGCAAACCGCATACATAGCGACTGCCTGGCCCAGATCGCTCTGGTCCGATTGGGGATTTCACCTTTCAGTGATTTGGGGCGCTTGCGCCATAAATCGACGTTGTGTCACCGGCATGTTTCAACTGGTGTAGCACAAAAAGTCGGAAGAATCAAGGTTTTGCTGCAAACGCGAAGGTGGAGCGCCATCGCCGCCTGTCAAGGCAGTTAATGTATGATGCGCGTTACGCAGCGTTATGACGATCCAATAGGCCGCACTTTTTTGCTTTGCGCATCACCCTTTCCGAAATCGATTCCGATTTCAGGGTCATGCGCTCAGTCGCCTTCGCCGGGCTCGGCGGAGAAATATTTCTCGAACTTGCCGGCCTCGCCGTCGAAGCTCTTGGCATCTGCCGGAGGCTCCTTCTTGGCGGTGATGTTGGGCCATTTCTCGGCGTATTCGGTGTTGACCTGCAGCCATTTGTCGAGGCCCGGCTCGGTGTCGGGCTTGATTGCATCGGCCGGGCATTCCGGTTCGCAGACGCCGCAGTCGATGCACTCGTCGGGATGTATGACAAGCATGTTCTCGCCCTCGTAGAAGCAGTCGACCGGACAGACCTCGATGCAGTCCATGTACTTGCATTTGATGCAGTTGTCGGTCACGACATAGGTCATTGGTCGGCTCCGGGACGTCCCGTTCTTGCTAGAGCGACGTGCGTCCACTTGGACGCATAAAGTACGCTCTGACACTTTGAATCTGCGCATCGTGCCTTCCGAAAAATCGATTTCCGATTTTCGGGCCGATGCGGCGGCTTTTTTGGTGAGGTAACGCCTTTGCCTGCCGCTTGCAAGGGCAGCCATTGCAGGCGGGGCCCGCGTGTCCGGAATGAAATTCCAGACCGCCGGCATGGCGCAGACAGCCAAGGCTTCAGTCTTCGCCGAACAGCCGGTCGGTTTGCCTGCGCTCTTTCTTGGTCGGCCGGCCGCTGCCGGCGTCGCGCAGCGCCGGAATGGCATCGGCAACAGCCTCGCCTTTTGGGACCGGCGGCGGGGACATGTCCTCGTAGAGCGTGCGCGCTTCCTCGGCCGGACCGCGCCGCACGCCGGTGCCAAGCACCTTCCAAACGAAGATGCGGCGCTCGTGCGTAATGGTCAAAACGTCGCCAGGCTTGACCAGATCGGAGGCCTGCGCTGCTTTGTCGCTGTTGATGCGGACGCGTCCGGCGACGACCAGCTTGGCCGCCAGCGAGCGCGATTTTATCGCGCGCGAAAAGAACAGCCACTTGTCGATGCGCTGACGACCTTCAGCAACCATCGCAGCGAGTTATCTCTTGTTGGAGCATGATCTTGTCCGAAAACCGGTTCCACTTTTCGGGATCATGCTCAGAGCCTACTTCTTCAGCTGGTCGCGCAAGGCGGCGAGCTTGGCGAAGGGCGAGTCCGGATCGAAGCGCGCCGGGCGTTCCTCGCGTGGCTTGGCCTGGAAAGCCGGCTTGGCGCCTTGCGGTCCGCCTTTGCCTTCCGGCCTGCCGCCTTTCCAGTCGGGCCGGCCCTCGCGCGGACGCTCGCCTTGCGGCTTGCCGTCGCGGCGCTGTTCGCCCTCGGCCTGCGGCTTGGGCTTGAACTTCGAACGGTCGAAGCGTGGCTTGGCGGCACCGTCGCGCTGGTCGCGCCGGCCTTGGTAGGCCGGCCGCTCGCCCGTTGCGGGCTGTCCGCCGGCAGCGTCGGCCGGCGCGTCGGCGCGGGCAGCCTTGCCGTTACGCGGGCGATTGTCCCGGCCTTGACGAGGGCGCGGGCGCTGCTCGAAACGACCCTGCCGCCACAGCAAGATGGGCTTTGGCGCTTCGGCCTCGGCGCTTCCACCCTCCCCCTCGTGGGGAGGGTCGGCGCGCAGCGCCGGGGTGGGGGCAGCGCCGGCGTCGGTGGTTGCGCCTGAAGCGTCTGCTGTGTCTGCACCTGCTTCGTCAACGCTGTCACCCCCACCCGCGTCGCTTCGCGCCGCGACCTCCCCCATCGAGGGGGAGGTAAGGGCGTCGGCGTTTTCGGCGACGGTGGCGTCGGTGCTTTCGGGGACGGTGTCGTCAGCTTCTGCAACAGCCGGAGCTTCTTCCGTGATTTCTATGGGGGCTTCGACTTGGGGAGCTTCGACCTGTTCTTCCGCGACGGGCTCTGCCGTTGCTTCCGCGATGGCTGGAGCTTCGGCGGTGGCTTCAACGGCCGCAGTTGGCTCCGAACCCTCGGGAGGTGCGCCATGAGCGTCCGCAGCAACAGCCTCCGCTGCGGCTTCGGCGACGGGCTGCTCAGCCGCAGGCTCAGCGGCGGCAACCGCATCCGGCTCCGATCCAACGGCCGGCGCTTCAGCGACGGCTTCACTTGCAGCGGCTTTCGCCGCCTTGGCCTGTTCAGCTTTTGCAGCCGCGTCCGCAGCCAGCTTGGCGGCAGCCGCTTCCCGTGCCGCGTTGTCCTGTGCTTCCAGCCGCGCCTTGACCTCTGCCGGCGGCTTCGGCTCGGCGCGGTAGCCGAGGCCTTTCAGGATCTCTTCCATGTCGTCGGCGGTGGCGCCGAGGATGGACATCATCGGCGGCGTCACCATGAAGGACTGGCCGTCATAGGCGCCGTCCGGGCGCTGTCCCAGACCGGGCTTCCAGTTGGTCGCAGGCCGGATCAGGTCGGCCAGCCGTTCCAGAATGTCGATGCGCACGGCGCGGCGGCCGAGATTGCGGTAGCCGGCAAGCTTGTAGAAGCTCTTGTCGAAAGCAGGATCGATGACCACCGAGGTGCGGCCGGAGGCCAGCGCGTGCACCACGTCGCCAAAGCCGGGCTTGTCCTTGCCGTCGTTCTTCAGCGCCCACAAAAGCGTGATCAGTCCGGCGGGCGCCGGCTTGATCAGCGCCGGCACGAAGACGTGGTAGGCGCCGAAGCGCACACCGAGCCGGCGCAAGGCGGCGCGACCCTCCTGGTCGAGCGACTTCATTTCCTCGGCGATGTCGCGGCGGTTGATGAGGCCGAAATGCTCGACGAGCTGGAAGGCGATGCCACGGCCGATGCCGGCGATCTGCTCGGCATTCTTCAAGTCGACCAGCGGCTTCAGCAAGGATTCGATCTGGAAATTGACGAAGCGCTCGGCGCGCGCGGCGACCTTGTCGCGGGCGGGACCGGTCAACTGCTCGTCGGCCAAAAGCACCAGGCGCGGCTTCAGCGCGTCCTCGCCGGCAACCAGCGTGCCGATCGGCGCGCCGATCCAGCGCAGCGTGCCGTCGGAGCCGAGCGCAAGGTCGCCATTGGCGCAGGCGCCGAAGCGTTCGGCACGTGCCTCGAACTCGGCGGCCAGCGCTTTTTGCGCTGCCGTACGCACGGCCTTGGCGTCTTCGCCGCCGGCGCTCTGATCGGCGGTGAAGCGGAACCCTTGCAACTCGCCGACATGATGGCCTTCGACAAGGACGGTTCCGGTAGGACTGATTTCGGCTTCAGGCATTGTATTTTCTCTAAGGCGCCGCATGAGGACGGAAGTCCTGCGGTCTACAAACCGTTTCGTCAACCGCTCATGCAGCGCATCCGACAATCTGTCTTCGATTTCGCGCGTCTTTTCCCGCCAGTGTGCCTGATCGGCCAGCCAGCCCGGCCGGTTGGACACGAATGTCCAGGTGCGGATCTGCGCAATGCGGTGCGACAGCGTGTCGATGTCCCCCTCGGTCGTATCGGCGCGGCGCACCTGCTCGGCCATGTAGTTCTCGTCGACATGGCCGTGTTTGGCGAGGTCGGTGTAGATAGAAGCGATCAGGTCGGAGTGCTGGGCCGGCGCGATCTTGCGGTAGTCCGGCAACGCGCAGGCTTCCCACAGCAGCGCGACGCGCTTGGCATTGGTAGCCAGCGCGCGGATGTCCTCGTCGCGGGAGAGATGTTCGAGCGCCTGGGCATCGACCGCCGGCAGCGCCCGCGTCAGGCCTTCGACCGGCGCGTTGGTTTCGATCGAGCGCTTCAGCGCGTCGAGGCTGGCGAAGTCGAAATGCGCGGTGCGCCATTGCAGCACCTTCACCGGATCGAACTCGTGCCCCTCGATGCGCTTGACCAGTTCCTCGTCCAGCGGATCGACCTGGCCGGTGACGCCGAAGGTGCCGTCGCGCAGATGCCGGCCGGCGCGGCCGGCGATCTGGCCGAGCTCGGCCGCCGTCAGGTTGCGGTACTGGTAGCCGTCGAATTTGCGGTTCTGGGCGAAGGCGACATGATCGAGATCAAGGTTGAGGCCCATGCCGATGGCGTCGGTGGCGACGAGATAGTCGACGTCGCCTGCCTGGAACATTGCCACCTGGGCGTTGCGGGTGCGGGGCGACAGCGCGCCGAGCACGACCGCCGCTCCTCCTTGCTGGCGGCGGATCAGCTCAGCGATGGCATAGACCTCGTCGGCGGAGAAGGCGACGATGGCCGTACGCCGCGGCAGGCGGGTCAATTTCTTCGAACCGGCATAGGCCAGGTGCGACAGGCGAGGGCGCGTCACCACCGAGACGCCTCTCAGCAGCTTTTGCAGGATGCCATGCATGGTGGCCGCGCCGAGCAGCAGCGTTTCCTGGCGGCCGCGTAGGTGCAGGATACGGTCGGTGAAGATGTGGCCGCGCTCGAGGTCGCCGGCGAGCTGCACCTCGTCGATGGCGACGAAGGCAACGTCGGTCTCGCGCGGCATGGCTTCGACGGTGCAGACCGAATATTTCGCGCCGGGCGGCTGGATTTTTTCCTCGCCGGTGATGAGCGCCACCTTGTGGGCGCCGACCTTTTCGCAGACGCGGGCATAGACCTCGCGCGCCAGAAGGCGGAGCGGCAGGCCGATAATGCCGCTCTCATGCGCCACCATGCGCTCGATGGCGAGATGGGTCTTGCCGGTGTTGGTCGGACCCAGCACGGCAGTCACGTCGCGGCCCGACAGGATCAGCGGCTCGGTGTGTTTCGGCTGGATGTTCATCGGCCTGGAGATGAGGCTTTCTGCATCGTGTTGTCGGGAGCGCGCCTCGCGTGGCGCGTATGACAGGCGACACATAGGGATTTCAGGCGCGAAGCGAAAGCGGAATGTTCCGGCCGGCAATCCCACGGTTCGTCTTTGAGGTCTCAATTAACAGTTGGAACGAGTCTGGAACGAATCGGCGACGAATCAGTGACTCCGGTAGATTCAGCTTTTGTTCACGGCTACATGTGGATTTTGCGAGCCTGAGTCTCACCATATGATGAATCGCGGAAACTGGCCCGATTCCTGCAAGGCGACCATTGGCGTTAACCTTTGCCGGCGGGGCATCGTCGTGATCCGATACGCCTCGGCCAACATTATGAAATTGTTGAATTTTCTTAATCGGCCTTAACCATTTGCCGGTGATTTTCGGCCTTGGTCGTTAACGTTGCGCTCAAAGCCGGAACGAATCGGCTATGAATCAGCGATGGTGGGATTTTCCTGGTTTGTTCACCCCAACATGTTGTGTTATCCACAGCTTGTCCACCGAGAATTCACAGCTTGCGAACCGGGTTTTGCACAGGGCGCCTGGAAATCGTTAATCTTTGCGTGCCGGAACGGGTCATTGTCTAGCGCGCAGCCCGGGAACATCGCCGGCCGGCGATGAAAAAAACGGGCCATAAGCCGGCCCGTCCTACCGGGCGAAATGCTGTCGTTCAGGCGAAATACTGGCCGCCATTGGCTGTGATGGTCGAACCGGTGATGAAGCCGGCGTCTTCGGAAGCGAGGAAGACGACGCAACGCGCGATCTCTTCCGGTTCGCCGAGGCGGCCGACCGGAATCTGCGGGATGATGCGTTCATTCAGCACCTTCTCGTCGATCGCCTTGACCATCTCGGTGGCGATGTAGCCGGGGCAGATGACATTGACTGTGATGCCCGCGCGCGCGCCCTCCTGCGCCAGCGCCTTCGAGAAGCCGATGTCGCCGGCCTTTGCGGCGGAATAGTTGACCTGGCCGGCCTGGCCTTTCTGGCCGTTGATGGAGGAGATGGTGATGACGCGGCCGAATTTGCGGTCGCGCATGCCGCCCCACAGCGGATGCGTCATGTTGAAGACGCCAGACAGATTGGTGTCGATGACTTCCTTCCACTGCTCGCGCGTCAGCTTGTGGAACATGGCGTCACGGGTAATGCCGGCATTGTTGACCAGCACCGAGACCGGGCCGAGATCGGCCTCGACCTGTTTGATTCCGGCGGCACAGGCGTCGTAGTCGGCGACCGACCATTTGTAGGCCTTGATGCCGGTTTGTGCGCTGAACTTCCCCGCTGCCTCGTCATTGCCGGCATAGTTGGCTGCAACGGTGTAACCGGCATTCTTCAGGCCGATCGATATGGCGGCGCCGATGCCGCGCGATCCACCGGTGACGAGCGCTACTTTGGTCATTGAAAGTTCTTCCTCCCTTTGGTCGGAAGAAGGGAATAGGGAATAGGGAGTAGCGAGTAGGGATCGATATCCCGCCGCGCTGCTCCTTCTTCCCCATTCACTACTCCCTATTCACTACTCACTTCTCTTTCACAGCGCTTCCACGCACAGAGCGACGCCCATGCCGCCGCCGATGCACAGCGTGGCAAGGCCCTTCTTGGCGCCGCGGCGGCGCATCTCGAAAACCAGCGTGTTGAAGACGCGGGCGCCCGACGCGCCGATCGGATGGCCGATGGCGATGGCGCCGCCATTGACGTTGACGATCGACGTATCCCAGCCCATGCCCTTGTTGACGGCGCAGGCCTGCGCGGCGAAGGCTTCATTGGCCTCGACAAGGTCGAGGTCCTTGACCGACCAGCCGGCCTTCTCGAGCGCCCGCTTCGAGGCGGGAATAGGTCCGGTGCCCATGATCGCCGGATCGACGCCGGCCGTCGCCCAGGATGCGATGCGCACCAGCGGGGTGATGCCGCGCCTTGTGGCTTCAGCCTCGCTCATCAGCAGCGCGCCGGCGGCGCCGTCATTGATGCCCGACGCGTTGGCGGCGGTCACGGTGCCGTCCTTGTCGAAAGCCGGCTTCAGCTTGGACATGGCGTCGATGGTGGCGCCGTGGCGGATGTACTCGTCCTGGTCGACGACAGTGTCGCCTTTCCTGCCCTTGATCGTGAAGGCGACGATCTCGTCCTTGAACTTGCCGGCCTTCTGCGCGGCCTCGGCCTTGTTTTGCGAGGCCAGCGCAAACTGGTCCTGGTCGTCGCGGGTGATCTGGAACTGGCGGGCGACGTTCTCGGCGGTGTTGCCCATGTGGTAGCCGTTGAAGGCGTCCCACAACCCGTCCTTGATCATGGTGTCGATCATCTTGTAGTCGCCCATCTTGACGCCGGCGCGCAGGTGCTCGGCGTGCGGCGACAGCGACATCGATTCCTGGCCGCCGGCGATGATCACAGTGGCGTCGCCGGCGGCGATCTGCTGCATGCCGAGCGCGATGGCGCGCAGGCCAGAGCCGCAAACCTGGTTGAGCCCCCAGGCGGTGGTCTCCTTGGGCAGGCCGGCATTGATCGACGCCTGGCGGGCGGGGTTCTGGCCCTGCGCGGCGGTCAGCACCTGGCCGAGAATGACCTCGTCGACTTCACCCGGCTCGACGCCGGCGCGCGCCAAAAGCTCCCTGACGACGACGGCGCCAAGTTCATGCGCCGGGGTGGCGGCGAAGGCGCCGTTGAAAGAGCCGACAGCCGTGCGTGCGGCGCTGGCAACGACGATTGAATTGGAAGCGGACATTTTTCTCTCCAGACTTCGAGGTGTCGTGTTCTTGGGGGCTTGTTGGGACTTTTCTTGCCCGTTCCACACCCCAAGTCAAACCGGAAATGGGCATGCCGGCCAAGCGCCGCAAGCAGGGCGTGAGCGGCCGGCGGGATCGCCCAACGTTTGCTGCGCAGCATAATTGGCCGGCCATGCAGCAATAAATGATGCCGCACTGCACAAAGCGCTTGGAATTATAGAGCTTTTGCGCATATCCTTAAAAATGGCGCAATCGTTACCGGCGGCTTACTCAGGCGCGCCGGTGTCCCGGGAGGATGCTGATGGCCGCGAAAGACGACCCTATCATTATCAAGAAATATGCCAATCGCCGGCTCTACAATACCGGCACCAGCACCTATGTGACGCTCGAGGATCTGGCCGAGATGGTCAAGAAGGGCGAGGAGTTCACCGTCCAGGACGCCAAGACCGGTGACGACATTACCCATCCGGTGCTGACGCAGATCATCTTCGAACTGGAGAACAAGGATGGGCAGAACATGCTGCCGATCCCGTTCCTGCGCCAGCTGATCGCTTTCTATGGCGACCAGATGCAGCAGATCGTGCCGAGCTTCCTCGAACAGTCGATGATGGCCTTCTCCAAGGAGCAGGAGCGGTTCCGCGAGCAGATGAAGGGCGCGATCGGCAAGTCGCCGCTGGATGTGATGAAGATCGCCACGCCGATCAAGGCGCTGGAAGAGCAGACACGCCGCAACATGGAAATGTTCCAGAACGCGATGCGCCTGTTCACGCCCTTCCCGACCGCCGCCACAAATGCTGCGGCCGCGGCTGCACCCGAGCCGGCCCGCAAGGACGTCCCGGAAAAGAGCGGCGACGACCTTCAGGAACTGAAGCAACAGATCGCCGCCATGCAGCGCAAGCTCGATACGATGTCGTAAGCGACCGCCGCATGGTCGACCGCCCTCAGTTGGTCGAGGCGGCCGTCACGGGTCGATTTTCAGCTGCCACGGTTCCCAGATATCGTCGGGCTGGCCGTCGAGCGAGCGGTAGAAGGCTTTGGCCGGCGAGTTGGATTTCAGCACCGTCCATTTGATGGCGGAGGCGCCAATGCTCAAAGCGTGTTGGCGAAGCTGTTCAACAAGCGCATGGCCGACCCCCATCCCGCGCGTCGCTTCAGTGACGTAGAGTTCCTTCAGCCAGACAACCGGCTTCAGGTCGTAGGTCCAGGGGATGAGGTAGTGGACGGCGATGCCGACGATCACGCCCTCTCGCTCCGCCACCAACACGCCGAACCGGGGCGATGGTCCCAGCCCGTGCTCGAGGAGGTTCGCTTCGGTGACGCGAAGCTTGTCGTCATAACCCTCGAAGACAGCTAGCGCCCGCATGAGGGCGAGCACCGCACCGACATCCTGGCGCTCGAATGGACGAATTCTAACCATGGCCTTCTGCATGCTTGCCCAGTCTTCAAGGCCGACCATTTCGCGTGGCCTCACGCGTGCAAGACACCGGGCTCCTTGCCTGAAGCGAAAGGAAGGTCCTCGTCCTGCCAACCGGTTATGCCGCCGATCATGATCTTCACGGGACGACCGAGGCTGGCCAGCTTGAAGGCCGCCTGATCCGCGCCATTGCAATGCGGTCCCGCGCAATAGACGACGAACAGCGTCTTTTCGGGCCATTGCACCATCCGCCCGGCCGATATTTCGCGGTGCGGCAGATGCAGCGCGCCCGGCACATGGCGGCTTCCATAGGCTTCCGGCGACCCGACCACATGCAGGAGAACAAAGTCCGGCTCCCCGGCACGCAGTGCGGCGGCGACGTCGGAACAGTCGGTCTCGACGGAAAGCCGGCGCAGAAAATGGTCGCGGGCGATATCCGGCGATGCCGCCGGAATGTCTGTCACGTGGCTCATCCTCGTATCTCCATTGCTGATGCGACGGAGAGATAAGACAGGAAGCAGGGCGATTGCAGCTGGCAGCTTTGCCATATATCGTCAAGATCATGCCATCCTCTGCCAATCCGCGCCCTGCCAACTCTCTTGTCGTTGCCGTTGCCTATGACGGGCTGTGCACGTTCGAGTTTGGCGTGGCGGTTGAGATCTTCGCCTTGCCCCGGCCGGAAATGGGTGAGGATTGGTACCGTTTTGCCGTTGCCGGGATCGATGGCGGTGAAATGCGCGCGCTGGGCGGCGTGCGTATTGTTGCCGACGGCGGGATCGATCTGATCGGCCAGGCCGGCACGGTGATCGTACCGGGATGGCGCGGAACGGAGGCTCCGGTGCCGCCGGCGCTGATCGAGGCGCTTCGAAAGGCACACGAGCGCGGCTCTCGCATTCTTTCGATCTGTTCGGGCGTGTTCGTGCTTGCCGCCGCCGGCCTGCTTGCGGGCAAAAGAGCGACCACGCATTGGCGCTACAGCGAGAAGCTGACGGAGATGTACCCCGACATCACCGTGATTCCGGACGTTTTGTACATCGATGAGGGCAATGTGCTGACATCGGCAGGCAGTGCCGCGGGCATCGACCTCTGCCTGCATCTGGTTCGGCGCGACTTCGGCACCAAGGCTGCAAACATGGTGGCGCGCCGTCTGGTCGTGCCGCCACATCGCGACGGCGGCCAGGCGCAGTATGTCGAGAGTTCCGTTCCCGAGCCACATGAGCGCAGCCGGCTTGGACCGTTGATCGACAGGATGCGCGCCGATATTTCTGCCGACTATCCCGTCGCCATCTTGGCCGAGCTTGCCGGGATGAGCGAGCGGACATTCCTGCGCCGGTTCGCGGCCGCGACCGGCGTCACGCCGGCGCGCTGGCTGCTGTCGGAACGGCTTTCGCGGGCGCGCACGCTACTGGAAGACACCGCCATGCCGATCGAACGGATTGCCGAGACCGCCGGCTTTGGCGCGGCAGGCACGCTGCGGCATCATTTTCGTCAGCAGTTCGCCACGACGCCCGTCGCGTACCGTGCGCGGTTCGGGAACACGGCCAGGTCGGCTTAAGTCACGCGTCCCTCATAGCGGCCACGCGGCCTGATGATGCTGCCGCTCGCAATCTGTTCGACCATATGCGCGGCCCAGCCGACGCTGCGTCCAAGCGCGAACAAACTGAACGGTGCATCGCGCGGCAAGCCAAGGCCGCGCGTTAGTGCGGCCAGGGCGAAGTCGATGTTGGGCTGGGCACCGGCCGCCGCCATGGCGCCTTTTTGCAGCTGTTGCAGCGTCTCGTCGACAGGGATGACTTCCAGAAGTGCGGTGGCACGGGGATCGCCGTCGGGATAGAGCGGATGGCCGAACGCCGGCAAGGGCCGATCATGGCCGAGCCAGCGCCGGATCGCCGCATCCGCGCCGTGGGCTGCTGCATCTTCAGCCAGTTGCATCACCGCTTCGCCGGCGCCACCGTGGCGCGGACCGGACAGCGTTGCCAGGCCGGCCAGCAGGCATGCGGCAGGCGAGGCGCCTGTGGACGCTGCGACGCGGGCGGCGAAGGTCGATGCGTTGAGTTCATGATCGGCGAGCAGGACGAGGGCGCAGCGGATCGCTTCCGCGCCGGCATCATCCACCGACCAGCCCTGCGCCAGGCGCTTATGGACGGGCGCTGTGCCGGTTTCGGCGCCCAGCGACTGCGCCAGCGCTCCGACTGTGCGCGCGGCCTCGGTGCACAGCGAGGCGGCGCTGCGTCCTAGCGAAGGCCGCCCGTGGCCTGCAAGCATGGCAAGCTGCGCAAAGGCCGAGGCGCGGCCGACTGGATGAGGCGCTTCAGATGACGGAGCTTTGAAAGCCACCGGTTCAGGCGAGGCCCAGAGCACAGCAGCGGTTTCCTCCAGCGTCGCCGCTTTGGAGAGCGCAACGGCGTCTTGCCCTCGATAGATCAGTCGACCGTGCAGCACAGTCGAAATCGCGGTGACAATCGAGGGTTCGCCCCAGGCAATCGCACTTTCGGCGATGGCCGACGGACTGCGGCCGCGCGCCCGGCGGGTCGCCAGTGCGGCGATGTCGTCGGCGCGGTACTGGCTGCGGCGCGGGTCGCTCTCATCCGGCCGCATGCCGATGCGGCCACGGCTGACATAGGCGTAGAGCGTCTGCGGCCGGACCTTGAGCCTTTCCAGCGCCTCTTCCCGCGACAGCCATTCGGACATTTTTAGCTCACATATTGATTATATTGATCAAGATTGATCGAGGCGCAGCCCAACCCTTATCTCCCATGCAGAAAAGCTGCAAGGAGATGAGATATGGCGAACGGGCTCGATGATGTGGTGGCGGCGGAGACCGTGCTCTCCGATGTCGATGGCCTTGGCGGCCGCCTGACGATCCGCGGTCATTCGCTGCCGGAATTGGCGGGACGCTGGCGCTATGCGCAAGTGGTTCGCCTGTTGCTCGACGGCTTCTTCGACGGCCTTCCCGGCGATGCCGAACTGGCAGCGAGGCTGGGCAAGGCTCGCGTCGAGGTGTTCGAGCGGCTTGCGCCCTCGCTGCCGCTGCTCGCACCGCTTGAGATCTATAGCGCCATGCGCGCCGGCATGGCGCTGCTGCCGGATGGCGAGACGCTGACGGACGCCTTGCGGCTGATCGCGGCGCCCGCCGTGCTGACGCCGGCTCTGCTGCGGCTGGCGCGCGGCGAGCAGCCGACCGCACCTGACGCTAAGGCCGATCATGCCGCCGACATGCTGAGGATGCTCGAGGGATCCGTCCCGTCGCCGGCGCTGGCAAGGGCACTCGACACCTATCTGGTGACCGTGTGCGATCACGGCCTCAACGCCTCGACCTTTGCCACCCGCGTCGTCGCATCGACGCTGGCAGGGCTGACATCGTCGGTGCTGGCCGGGCTCGGCGCGCTCAAGGGGCCGCTGCACGGCGGCGCGCCCGGCCCGGTGATCGAGATGCTCGATGCAATCCAGGCGCATGGCGACGCGGCCGGTTGGCTGCGCGAGAAGGTCGCGCATGGCGAGCGCATCATGGGTTTCGGCCATCGTATCTACCGCGTGCGCGATCCGCGCGCCGATGTACTGAAAGCCGTCGTGCGGCAGCTCGGCAGCGAGGGTGAAGCCGGCCGCCGCCTGGCCTTCGCCGAACAGGTCGAGCACACGGCGCTCGAAGTGCTGCGGATCGCCAAGCCGCAGCGCTCGCTGCAGACCAATGTCGAGTTTTACACAGCGCTTGTGCTTGAGGCGGCTGGCTTTCCGCCACAGGCGTTCAGCAATGTCTTTGCCGCCGGACGTGTCGCCGGCTGGATCGCGCATGCGCGCGAACAGCAGACGACGGGGCGGCTGATCCGTCCACAGTCGCGCTATGTCGGGCCGGTGCCGGACCTCGTGGCCTGAGGCCCGCCTGTTTCGGTGGAGCAGCCCCTTCAAAGCGGGGCTTTCTTCATGACCGAAATTTCATGTGATCACGCGACCGTGTTCGTGTTCTTGCCTTCGTCATCCCTTATATGCTGCGCTGCAACATAAGTCCGCTGCAGTCGAACCCTCCCGATTCCCGGGCGGGTTGTGGCAGCAGCGACCAAACCGAACAGGAACGCCATGACCAAAAACGGCAAGGCGGAGGAAACGAAAAAGATCAACATTGCGCTGCAGGGAGGCGGCTCGCACGGGGCTTTCTCCTGGGGCGTACTCGACCGGCTGCTGGAGCATGGCAGGCTCGACATTTCAGCCGTGTCCGGCACCAGCGCCGGCGCGATGAATGCGGTGGCGCTGGCCGATGGTTTTGTGCGCGGCGGCGTCGAGGGTGCACGGCAAAAGCTCGACGATTTCTGGCGCGCGGTGGCGGCCAAGGGCCGCTTCAGCCCGGTGCAGCGCATGCCGTGGGACGTCGCCTGGGGCAACTGGTCGATCGAGAACACGCCCGGCTATTTCTTCTTCGACACCATGTCCCGAGTGTTTTCGCCCTATGTCGCCAATCCGCTGGGCTTGAACCCGCTGCGCGACGTGGTCGAGCAGGAGATCGATTTCAAAAATGTTCACGCCTGCAAGTCAATGGAGCTGTTCATTTCGGCGACCAATGTCGAGACCGGCCAGCTGCGCGTCTTTTCCGATGGCGAGATCGACCTCGACACGGTGATGGCCTCGGCCTGCCTGCCGCAATTGTTCCGCGCCGTCGAGATCAAGGGCGTGCCCTATTGGGATGGCGGCTATGGCGGCAATCCGGCGCTGTTCCCGTTCTTCAAGACGGCGGCGACCGAGGATGTGCTTTTGGTGCAGATCAATCCGGTGGTGCGCGAAGGCACGCCGAAAAGCGCCAACGAAATCCAGAACCGCATCGACGAGATCACCTTCAATGCCGGGCTGCTGAACGAATTCCGCTCGATCGCCTTCGTCAAGGAACTGATCGCCGCCGGCCGGCTGCCGCCTGGCGAATACCGCGACATCCGCATGCACCGCATCGATGCCGACGAAGCGTTCAAGGATCTGTCGGCGTCATCCAAGGTCAACGCCGAATGGGCTTTTTTGACCTATTTGCGCGACCTTGGCCGCATAGCGGCGAGCGACTGGCTGGAGGAGAATTACGACGCCGTCGGCAAGCGGCCGACGCTCGATCTTTCCGGCGAACTCGATGACGGCTTCAAACCGGTGCGCGGGCCGGCACCGGGACGGCGGGTGAAGGAATTTCTCGCCGCCCGCAAGAAGCCGGACGCGGAACGCCGGCGGGCCTGAGTCCGCCCGGATCGATCAAGACGATCAGCGAAGTGTTCGGCAAATCGGAGTAGCGCCGATGACTTTCCGTCCCGGAACAACCGTTGCGTGTGACGGTATACAAAATCATACTGACGCCTGCTGCCATTCACTGAGTGGCTACGCAGGTCGCGCCCACATTTGAGCGTCAAGGCACAGGGGGGTGTCAGTGCTCAAAACGCCTTGAAAACAAAGCGCCTCCAACATCCGTATGGTTCCGAGACTGTGGTTCCGCCGCCTGACGGGGCGCCGATAAAACCGTTTTCGTTGGCCACACTACATCGCCTGGCACAATGTTCCTGCAACTTTTCGACTGTATTGCGATGCAACTTTGATGTAGAAGCGCGGCTTCGCCGTTCACGGCAAATTGAACACGGCCTGGCGCGCACCCATATCGGCGACGCGCCCGAGTTGGAAGACACGGTAGCTGTTAGACGACGGACACCCTGTTGGATAACGACTTGGCCGAACCCCGCAGTGGAAAAAAATGATGCCGAAGATCAGGTTTCACAAGCTTGCCGCTATTGTTGTGCTCATCGGCTTCGCGGCCTGGATGGGAACAGGCGCGTTCTCGTCCGTCGGCAGCGCCGCTGTCGAAGGTGCTGGCAAGGCAGGCGATCAGGCCAAGCCGGGCGATCAGGCCAAGGCGCCGGATGCAGCCAAGGCGGCCGAGGCCGAACCGAAGGCGCCGCTGCGCACCGTCGCTGTGGTGACGCCGCCGCGCAAGACCTATGCCCGCGCCATCCGCATTTCCGGGCTGACCGAGGCCGACAAGCGCGCCGTGCTGGCGACGCGCGTCGCCGGCGTCATCGAAAAGCTGCCGGTCAAGCAGGGCGATCACGTCAAGACCGGCGATCTGGTGCTGATGCTTGCGGCGGAAGAAAAGATCTCGATGGTCGACAATGCCAGGCAGCTCGTCGTGCAGCGCCAGGCTGAACTCGACGCATCGCTGCGGCTCATGAAGACCGGCAATCTGCCCAAGCTGCAGCTCGACACGGCGCGTTCGAATCTGACCGCTGCGCAGTCGCAGCTGGAAACGGCGCAGGCCGAACTCGAGCGCAATCTGGTCAAGGCGCCCTTCGACGGCGTCATCGACCGGGTGCCGGTGGAGCTCGGCAGTTCCATCATGCAGGGCGGCGAGGTGGCAACCATCCTCAAGCTCGATCCGGTGATTGCGCGCGGCGAAGTCAGCGAACGCGACCTCGGCTATCTCAAGCTTGGCGACAAGGCCACTGTCCGGCTGGTCAGCGGCCAGACCGTCGAAGGCACCGTGCGCTACATCAGCCGCGACGCCTCGTCGGCCACCCGAACCTTCCGCGTCGAGATCGCCGTCCCCAATGCCGACGGCTCGGTGCCGGCCGGCATGACGGCAGAGATTGCGCTCAGCGCGCAGCCGACCGACGCCGTCATGTTGCCGCGCTCCGTGGTGACGCTGGGCGACAAGGGAGACCTCGGCATCCGCGCCGTCGACAAGGACAACAAGGTGGTATTCTTCCCGATCGACCTCGTTGACGACTCGCCGAAGGGCCTCGTGCTTGGCGGCATTCCCGCCGATGCCCGCGTCATCGTCGCCGGCCAGGAACTCGTGAAGGAAGGCGACGTAGTCAAGCCGGTCGAGGCCGACCAGGCGACCATCCAGAAACTGTTGGGCGAAGCGACAACGCAGTAGCGCCGGGTGGCCCCGGACGGGGGCAACCGGCCGCAATGCGGCTCCTGAAATTTTGAGAACAGGCCATGGATATCGTCAAACTCGCGATCAACAATGCCCGGCTGACCATTGCGGTGCTGGTCTTCCTGCTGCTGGCGGGCTGGGTCGCCTATCAGTCGACGCCGAAGGAAGCGGAACCCGACGTTCCTACCCCTTATGTTTATATAAATGTCGCCTATCAAGGCATCGCGCCCGAAGACGCTGAAAGACTTCTGCTTAGGCCGCTGGAGGCAAAGCTTAAGAGCCTTAAGGGGTTAAAGGAGATGAAATCATCCGCCTATCAGGGCGGCGCCTTTGTCTTCCTTGAGTTTCTGCCGTCTATAAAAGTCGACACCGCGGTGACAGATACACGCTCGAAGGTTCAGGACGCGAAGGCTGACCTGCCCCAAGCGGCAGAAGAACCGGTTGTTACCGAGGTCAACATTTCCGAGTTTCCCGTCCTGGTCGTCACGCTGTCCGGCGATGTGCCCGAGCGTGTGCTTACGGCGGCGGCGCGCGAACTGCGCGACCGCATCGAGGAAGTACCGGGCGTTCTTGAGGGCCCCATACAAGGCGCGCGCGACGATCTTGTCGAAGTCGTCATCGACCCGATGAAGCTGTCCTCCTACGGCCTGCAGCTCGACCAGTTGATCGGCGCGGTCGGCGCTTCCAACAGCCTGGTCGCCGCCGGCAACATCGAGGGTTCGGAAGGCAAATACGCGGTCAAGGTGCCGTCGCTGATCGAGACACCCGAGGATGTCGCGTCCTTGCCGGTGGTCGCCGGCCCCAATGCCGTCGTGCAGGCGAAGGACATCGCCACGGTGCGTTCGACCTTCGCCGACGCCGAGACCATCACCCGCCTCAACGGTAAGCCGGCCATCGCCATCGAAGTCAAGAAGCGCATCGGCGCCAATCTGATCGACACGCTGGCCAAGGTGCGGGAAGTGTCCGACGCCTATGTCAAGACCATGCCGGAAGGCATGAACATCACCTACACGCAGGACAAGTCGGTCTTCGTCAACCAGCTTCTGGGCGATCTGCAGAACCACGTGATGATCGCCGTCATCCTGGTGTTCATCGTCATCCTCTATGCGCTGTCGGGCCGCGCCTCGCTGCTGATCGGGCTTGCCATTCCGTCATCGTTCCTGATCGGCATCCTGCTCTTGGCGATGATGGGCTACACCATCAACATGATCGTGCTGTTCAGCCTTATCCTGGCGGTCGGCATGCTGGTCGACGACGCCATCATCGTCACCGAGTTCGCCGAACGGCGCATGGGCGAAGGCATGCCGAAGGCGGAAGCCTTCACGCTGGCCGCCAAGCGCATGGCCGGTCCGGTCATCGCCGCGACCATGACCCGCATCGCGGCGTTTTCGCCGCTGCTGTTCTGGCCCGGCATCATCGGCGACTTCATGAAATACATGCCGATCACGCTGATCGTCACGCTGTCGGCCTCGATGCTTTATGCGCTGGTGTTCGCGCCGACGCTGGGCGCGCTTTTCGCCAAGGCGCCGGAGCATCACGAGGAACACAATCGCGACGGCTGGTACATGGCGCTGGTCAAGCAGGCGGTGCGCTTCCCCATCACTGTGCTGGTGCTCACAGCCGTGCTGCTCACCGGCGTCGGCTTCGCCTATTCGAAGTATGGCGCCGGCGTCGAGTTCTTCCCCAGCGTCGAGCCCGATTACGGCCTGCTCTATGTGCATGCCCGCGGCAATCTCTCGCTGGCCGAAATGGATACGGCGACCAGGATCGCCGAAAACCGGCTGCTCGGCTGGCCCGGCGTCAAATCGGTCTACACCCGCGTCGGCAAGACGCAAGGCGGCGGCCAGGACGTGCCGGAAGATGTCGTCGGCGTCATCCAGTATGAGTTCATCGACTGGCGCGAGCGCAAATCGGCGAACCATATCCTGGATGAGCTGCGCACCGTCATGGCCGGCATTCCCGGCGTCGATGTCGAGGTGCGCGTGCCGGAGGCCGGTCCTCCCACGGGCAAGGCGGTGCAGCTCCGGCTTTCGGCCATCGATCCCAAAGGGCTCGACGACCAGGCCCGTGCGGTCGCGGCGCGCATCGCCAAGGTGCCCGGTGTCATCGACGTTTCCGACGGCCTGCCGCCGCCCGGCGTGGACTGGGCGCTCGAGGTCGACCGCGCCAAGGCGGCGCAGTACGGCATCAGCCCGACCGCCGTCGGCACCGTGGTGCAATTGGTGACCAATGGGTTGAAGCTGTCCGAGTACCGGCCGGCCGGCGCCGACGATGCCGTCGATATCCGCCTGCGCCTGCCCGAAGACCGGCGCACGCTATCGACGCTCGACGAGCTCCGGGTGCAGACCGCGCAAGGCTCGGTGCCGATCTCGAACTTCGTCGTGCGCAAGCCGGAGCCGACCGTCGGCATCCTCAACCGCATCGACGGCGCCCGCACAGTGGTCGTCCAGGCCAACGTCGCCGCCGGTAACCAGGTTGCGGCGGTGCAGGCGGAGGTGACCAGGGCGGTCACCGACATGAAGCTCGACAGCGGCATACGCTGGAAGCTGGCGGGGTCGAACGAGGACAGCGCCGAAGCCAGCGCCTTCCTCGGCAAGGCCTTCGGCGCGGCGATCTTCCTGATCTTCCTGGTGCTGCTGATGCAGTTCAACAAGTTCACCAGCGTGCTTCTGGTGCTGTCCTGCGTGGTCATGGCGACGATCGGTGTGTTCCTGGGGCTGCTGCTGACCGGCGAAGCCTTCGGCATCGTCATGTCGGGCATCGGCGTCATCGCGCTGGCCGGCGTGGTGGTGAACAACAACATCGTCTTGATCGACACCTATGACCGGCTGCGCGAAGAGGGCTGGGACAAGATGGAGGCGGTGCTGCAGACCTGCCGCGAACGTGCCCGTCCGGTGGTGCTGACGGCGGTCTCGGCCATCCTTGGCGTGCTGCCGATCGCCTTTGGCCTCGGCCTTGAAATCTTCCATCACGAGACGACGATCAACGCGCCGTCGACGCAATGGTGGATTTCGCTGTCCTCGGCCATCGTCTTCGGCCTGTCCTTCGCCACGCTGCTGACGCTGGTGGTGACGCCGTCCATGCTGATGATCTTCACGCGCAGCAAGAACAGCCGCTTCTACGCCTTTTTCCGCCGGCTGTTCGGACGCGACAAGAAGCCGAGTGCGCCCGCAGGGCCAAGACCGGGTCCGCTCGACGAGCCGGCAATCGCCTTCCCCAAAGCCGCGGAATAGCCCAGCTTTCCCCAGGCAGACAAAAGGCCGTCCGGAACAACCGGGCGGCCTTTTGCATTGTCCCCTCGCATCTGAAGAGCAAAGCGAGGGACTCTTATGACCGTCAGCACCATTCTCATCATAGTTCTGATCCTGATCCTGATCGGCGCCGTACCGGCCTGGCCGCATTCGCGCTCCTGGGGTTATGGGCCGTCCGGAATAGTCGGCGTTGTGCTTGTGGTGCTGCTGATCCTGGTGCTGATGGGCAGGGTTTGATCGTGGCAGGAGACCTCTGCGATCAGCGTTTCCTCTCCCGATGAAGCGCTGGCAATAAGCACACGGCGGTGCCAACCCCCACTCCGGCCGCTGCGCGGCCACCTCTCCCCATGTCCATGGGGGAGAGGAAATGCCAAGCTTTTCAAGGCAGCGACCTCGGCGGTTAGCATTTCCTATCCCCCACGAATGTGGGGGTAGAGGTGGCTCGGCGAAGCCGAGACGGAGTGCGGGAGCGCCATATACGATTGGCCCGAAATCGAGATGACGAGCACACGCTGTGCCCCCTTGGCCACCCCGCACCCTTGCGTATACGCTGCCCGCACGACAATCACCGAGGGAGCCATCAAGGTGAACACCGCCAGCCCGCCAAGGCCTCTCGCCGAGATCGCCAGCTATCACGCCCACATCTACTATGACGGGCAAGCCGAGCGGCAGCACGCCGAATGGCTGCGCCTGCGCATCGGCGAACGCTTCCGCGTGCGCCTGGGCAACTGGCGCGACGAGCCGGTCGGCCCGCACGAACAGGCCATGTACCAAGTCTCCTTCGCCACCGAGATTTTCGCCACCCTCGTCCCCTGGCTGATGCTGAACCATGGCGGCCTGAGCATCCTCATCCACCCCAACACCACCAACCCCAAGCGCGACCATCTGGTCGATCCGATCTGGATCGGGCGGCCGCTGGGGGTTCATGGCGAGGTGCTGGGTGAAGAGGATGAAGCGGAAGAGGCGCTGGAGGTGAACACGGAGCCGACGCTGGGGGCGTAGGGAGGCGTTCTGCAAAGTAGAGACTTGGCCTTGGAGACGCGTTCGCCAGTAGCCTAGCTCAGGCATGCATGACAAGCCGCTTTGCCCCTCAAGCCGTATCCTATGCCTTCATCATTGCTTCGTTGAAGGTGCCGAACCAGCGCGGGGCCGTTGGAGCGACGGACCGTCAATTGATGGCAAGGGAGAGTTCTCCTTGGTCGCCGGTACGCCGAGGCGGGGTCGCCGAATAGGCAAAGATTGCAATAGAGGAGGCAGCCGGCACTCGTTCCCGCAGGGTCGGGCGCACCCGTTCGGACGGAGCAACTGGCGCTCCGCACGAGGGACAGGGCAACTCACTGGTGACTGGGTGCGTGCCTGACGAAGCTCTTCGTTTCGGCTGAGATAAATGCTCTCACTTACGGAACATCGCAGGTTCGTCGAAGTTGGAAAGCTACGGAGGACGTGCACATGAACAGTGTAATCTATCTTATCGGCCTTATCGTCGTCGTGCTCGCGGTCCTCTCCTTCCTCGGTTTTCACTAGGTGGCCTCATGCAGCATGAGAAGGATCAGGGCGGACAGCCCACCGAATTCGACAAGGCGCAAAGCGACGTCTCCGAAAGACTTCGCCAGGAAAATGAGCGTGCCAGCGAGTTGCTTCACGACGCGCGGGACGAGGTGACCCGTAAGGCTGGCGACTATGCATCTGAAGCCACGCAGGTCATCTCCGACAAGGCGGAGGAGGCGCAGCGCGACATCGGATCGAGCTTGGCGGCGTTGGGTGGTGCACTGCGAGCGGCCAGCGATCACCTTGCCAGCAACGATGAAAGGAACGCATCGAAGTTCGCTTTGGATGCTGCCAGTGGCCTTGAGCGGCTTTCATCGTCCTTGAAACAGAAGCCCTTTAGCCAAGTCCTTGATGACGTGCAGTCCTTCGGCCGGCAAAATCCCGGTGTCCTGCTTGCGGGATCGGTGTTGGCCGGATTGGCTCTCGGGCGGTTCATCAAGGCTTCTCCGCCGGCAACGCCCGATTCTGAGGCCGCTCCGGGAGGCCTCAGATCACACACCGATCAGCCACAGGGTTGGTCCGCTGATCGTCCACAAGATTTTGGCGTGGTCGGCGATGATGGGGCCACGCAGATCGCGGAGCAGGACAGATGAACAACCAGGACAATCCCAGCCTTGCCGGGCTAGTCACCGATTTGGCCCAGAATGTCACCACTCTGGTGCAAACCGAGGCGAGGCTGTTTCGGGCCGAGCTCTCTGAAAAGCTTACCAAAGCCGG